>NZ_JBIVPK010000007.1:229193-281485 GCF_044754605.1 Streptomyces sp. NPDC093064 | reverse complement strand
GCGACCATGCGCACCGCGCGGCGGCGGAGCTCAAGCGGGTAACGGGAAGGTCGTGCCATGACTCGATCCTTTCATGGAATCGAGTCTCCATTCGAACCGGGGCGGTTCAGTGAAGCCGTTGCAGTCGCCGAAGGTGCCGCCGCTGCCTACCTCGATTTTGAGGTTGATGAAGGATTGGAAGTTGGTGGGCCAGTTCGGTGAGTTGCTGTACAGCTTGAGCGCGGTGGGGAAGCTGGCGTTCGACACGATCCGGATGCAGTTGGAGCCTCTGTCGCCGGGTCGCATGTTGTCGATGCGGAACATGGGCACCTTGCTGACGTTGGCCAGACCCAGCGAACTGGAGGCCCACGTGTTGCCGCTGTTGCTGCTGTTGCCACTCCAGTCGGCGTTGGTGGCACTCCAGACCAGACCACCGCTGAGCAGCAATCCGAGTGGAACGGGCACCACCTGCGCCAGCACGTGCAGCCAGGGACGCCCCATCGCCCACTCCGTTCAATTTCGCCACTCCTGCACATACTGTCCCATTCTGTCTCACCTGCGGCGATGCCGCTCCGTGTAGCAATCCGGGTCTGATGGAGGCTCGGGCCCGACCCGAGCGGGCACCCCTGGCCAACCTGCGCCCCTGCCCCCGAGGCCGGCGAGGGTGGATCTGATGCGGCGCATGGTGCTCCTTGCAGTGACAGGATCGGTGCTATGGGCACCGAGACGGACTGGGTGTACCGGGTGTTCGAGCCGCACGGCTCGGAGGGATGGCGCCCCTACGGCAGGGACCCCGAACGGTGGCGGGGCACGATCACCGCCGACGATTTGAGCGAGGGCCCCCAGTACGCCCTTTCCCTCGTCGTCGCCGACCTGATGACCGAGTGGAAGGTGCGCGGCCTTCACCGGGCGAAGCACGTGCGGGTCTACCTCTGGCGCGACGAGGAGGGCGATCAGGAGGACGCCGACGCCATCGTGGAGGTCCGGCCGAGCATCCACGCCGAGTTACCGGCGGGCGACCGGATCCGCGCATCGGCGGGATGCCCTGGTTGCCGTTTCCCCCAGGTGTTCCCCCGTAGCGCCAAGGTCAAGGGAACTCGCAGGCCGCAGCAGGTGCACGGGGCCCGCTGGAAGTGGGCCGGCTGTACTTCGGGCCGTCCGAGGGTGGTCAGAAGAGACGTCCGCTGATCGTGTCGGGGACCGGTATGGCGCGTGGAGGGGCGGGTGTGGCTCAATTGCCGTCGGTGCGACGCCGTGGGCACGACGGCGCGGAGGGGGAGGGTGGAAGGCGTCGTGGTGAGCGGGGACCGGCCGGTGTTGTGGGCCGAGGCGGCCAGGGTGGCGGCGGGGTGCCTGGTGGTGCTCGCCCTTACGTGGGCAGCTTTGGAGTTGCTCGACGAGCGGCAGCTTCCTGTCGCCGCACCAGTGGTGATGGTGCTGGGCCGGTGGTTCTACAACAGGCACCGTCACTGGGGCGCCGGTCTGGTGGCCGCGGTCTCCGGCTCGGTCGTGGTGGGCACCTTGGTCGACCAGCTGCGACCTCATCTGGACCGGCTGCTCGCCGACACCACGGCGACCGCGGCGGGGCTGGTGGTCGCTATGGCCGTGTTCACGGTCTGCTCCCGCGTGCGGCGGGAGGCCTGACATGCCGTACGAGGGCGACGGCCGAAGCGGTGCCCGGCGTGGTCTGCGCCTGCGTACCCTCTGGCACCGCTGCTGGGGAGCCGTCGCCGTACTGCTCGGTGTCGCTCTGATCTTCTTCGCCGGCGTCGGACTGACCCGCGTGCCCGACGACATGGCCGAGGAGCGCGCGTATCGAGCCGCTCGCCCCTGCGGTACGGCGGTCACCGAGGACTGCCTGCGCCCCGTCCAGGCCACCGTGCGCGGCACGGAGATACGGGAACAGCCCAAGAACCAGCGGTACGACCTCCGGCTCACCGGACCCGGATCAGTGCCCCGGGAAGTAGCCATGGGCGGAGCCGAGCCGCTGCTCGGGCACCTCCGTGCCGGAGACGTGGTCACCGTCACCATGTGGCGGGACTACGCGACCGCCGTGAGCAAGGACGGCGTGACGCAGTACTCCGACGACAACCCCGAAGGACTGTCCCTTTGGAGCACGGCCATCGCCTTGGCCCTGTTCGCCATCGGCCTCTTCGCCGCCTATGCGGGAGGGCACGCGGTCGCGCGCGCTCCCCACTACGCCGCGACGGGGCTGCCCACACGCCTCGGAAAGCGCGGGATGCAGACGATCTTTGCCATGCCCTGCGCTGCTCTGGCCGGAATATCCGGCATATGGACCGGTCCCGTCGGGGTGATCGTCTTGTGGTCGGCCCTGGTCGGACTGCTTCTCGTGGCGACCCGACGCCTCGACACGCCGAACCGGGGCCGTGGCCGGCACGCGGGCACGCACACGGGGTGACGGCACGGCGCGATGGCAATCCTTCGAACCGAGAAGCGTCTGCCGGTGCTGTAGGCGCAGGTCGGGGCTGGCTTTCCTGAGCTGCTCACCGTGGCCGACATCTTCATCGCGGTGCCCTGGACCTGAGTGGCGCCGCCCCCTGAAAGGGCCCGCACCCCCCGGTGCGGGCCCTTTCATGTCCGGTGCCGGTGCCGGTGCCGGTGCCGGTGCCGGCACCGGGTGTCCGGCGCGCGCGTTACGCGGGACGGACGACGCTGTGGATCGGCATGTAGTAGATCGACTCCTCGCGGACGTTCGCGCCCGAGTGCGGCGCGTGGATCATCATGCCGTTGCCGATGTAGATCCCGACGTGGCTGATGTCGTCGTAGAAGAAGACCAGGTCGCCGGGCTTGGCCGCGGAGACGGAGACGGTCGTGCCGGCCTTCACCTGGTCCCAGGTGGTGCGCGGCAGCGAGATCCCGGCGGACTTCCAGGAGGCCTGCGTGAGCCCGGAGCAGTCGTACGAACCGGGGCCGGACGCGCCCCACACGTACGGCTTGCCGATCTGGGCCCGCGCGAAGTCGATGACCTTGGCGGCCTGGGCGGCATAGCCGGTGCTCGATCCGGCATCCGTGCTCGTGCCCCCGCCCGTACCCGTACCCGAGCCCGTGCTCGATCCGGAGCTCGTGCTCGATCCGGAGCTTGTGCCCGCTCCCGTGCTCGTGCCCGTTCCGCTGCTCGCCTTCGCCTTGGCGCTCTGAGCCGCCTGCTCCTCCTTGAGCTTCTGCGCGGCCGCCGCCGCCTCCGCCGCCGCCTGCCGGCGGGCCAGCTCCGCGGCCTTCTGCCGGGCGATCTCCTGCTTCTTCTTCTCGATCGCCGCCAGCCGCGCCTTCTCCTCGGCGGTCAGCGTCGACAGCAGATGGCGCGCCTCGCTGAGCTTCGTCTGGACGTCGAGCTTGCTGGTCCTCAGATCGTCCTGCGAGGTGGTCAGCGACTCCAGGATCTTCGTCGCCTCGGTGCGCTTCTTCGTCGTCGCGAGCTGCGCGGTCTGGTAGTCGTCGACGGCCTTCTTCTGCCGCTCGGTGAGCTGGCTCATCAGATGGTCCTGGTCGAAGTACTGCTGGGGATCCTTCGCGAGCAGCAGCGTCGCGGTGCCGGACATCCCGCCCGTGCGGTACTGGGCGGCGGCGAACATGCCGAGCTCGCGCCGCGCCTCGTTCAGCTTCTCGGTGCGCTTCGCCACGTCGTCGAGGAGGCCGTTCACGCGTGTGCGCTGCGTGGCGGTCTTCTCCTTGGCCGCGTTGTACTTCTCGGTGGCCACTCCGGCCTGGTGGTACAGGTCGTCGACTTTCTTCTGCACCTCTTCGAGGCTGGGTTTCTGGGGTTGCGCGGGCGCGGCGTTCGCCGTCTGGGACAGCAGTGCCACGGAGGTGAGGGCCGCGGTCGTCAGACCGAGGGCCGGGGACGTGCGCAGTCCGGCGATCCGGGTGGCCGTGGTCCGGGCTTTGCGGTGCGACGCCAAGAGTGGCGCCTCCTTCCATGGACCGCCTACCGGGTTAGCTGTCGGGTTCGGGCGGGTGGTCGGAAGGGCTGCCCTACCGTCCCGTACGCGCGGTGGGGGACGCGTGAACGGGACCGATTCACCCCAGGGATGAGTGGGTCCCCGGCTCCGGCTGCCGTGAGGCGCACCGGACTCGGCGCAGGCCACCCGTCCCGGCGTTGTTCGCCGGCGGGGGTACGGGGTGCCCGCCGGGCACGCTAGCCAACGCTTGTGACTGCTGTGAAGGTTGGTGCGTGATATGTCCGCTACGTATTCGTGACTTTCACGGTACGCATACGGATGGCTGCACTCCGATGCCCTCGGGGCGTCCGGACCGTACGTCCTGTGGGCGGCGGGTATCCCCGTTTCCCGGGCCTCCCCGACGACCTCCGACCGGCGCGGAAAGCGGGACCGCCGTCAGGGCTCAGGACCGGGACTCCGGATAGGCTCTGGCCAGGACGGGCTTGATCCGACGGGAGGCCGGGATGACGGCGCCGGGGCGCAGGAGCAGTACCTTCACGCGGCTGCTGCGGCACGGCTTCATCCATGCCTCGGACGCCGAGCGGCTGCTGGACGGGCCGGACCTCGCGCCGCTGAGGGACGATCCGGTGCTGCTGGAGGCGCTGGGCGCCACCGCCGACCCGGATCTCGCGCTGGGCGGGCTGGTCCGGCTGCTGGAGGCGCAGCCGGAGTCCAAGGCCCGCCGCGAGCTGCTCGACACGCTGATAGCGGCCAAACCGCTGCGCGACCGGCTGCTCGGCGTGCTCGGCGCCTCCACCGCGCTCGGCGACCACCTCGCCCGGCACGCAGGCGACTGGCGGGCGCTGGTCACCTACGAGCCGCGCGACCTGCACCCGGGCGTGGAGGAGTTCGAGCACGGGCTCGCCGAGGCCGGCGATCCGGTCGCGCTCCGCGTCGCCTACCGGCGCTGCCTGCTGTCCATCGCCGCCCGCGACGTGTGCGGCACCACGGATGTCGCCGAGACCGCCGCCGAGCTCGCCGACCTCGCCACCGCGACCCTGCGCGCCGCGCTCCGGCTCGCGCGGGCCGCCGCGCCCGCGGACGACGCGCTGTGCCGGCTCGCGGTGATCGCGATGGGCAAGTGCGGCGGTCACGAACTCAACTACGTCTCCGACGTCGACGTGATCTTCGTCGGCGAGGCCGCGGACGGCGCCGACGAGGTCAAGGCCCTGCGCGCCGCGACCGCGCTCGCCTCGCACATGATGCGGATCTGCTCCGAGACGACCGTGGAGGGCTCGATCTGGCCGGTCGACGCCAACCTGCGGCCCGAGGGCCGCAACGGGCCGCTGGTGCGCACCCTCAGCAGCCATGTCGCCTACTACCAGCGATGGGCCAAGACCTGGGAGTTCCAGGCGCTGCTCAAGGCCCGCCCGGTGGCCGGCGACCTGGAACTGGGCGGCCAGTACATCGCCGCGCTCGGCCCGCTGGTCTGGCAGGCCGCCGAGCGCGAGAACTTCGTCGCAGACGTGCAGAAGATGCGCCGCCGTGTGGTCGAGACCATCCCCGTGGCCGAGGTCGAGCGCGAGCTGAAACTCGGGCCGGGCGGCCTGCGCGACGTCGAATTCGCCGTGCAGCTCCTTCAGTTGGTGCACGGGCGGACCGACCCGTCGCTGCGCAGCGGCTCCACCCTGGACGCGTTGCAGGCACTGGCCGCCGGAGGGTACGTAGGCCGTGTGGACGCCGTGCAACTCGACGACGCCTACCGGTTCCTGCGTTCCCTGGAGCACCGCATCCAGCTGTTCCGGCTGCGGCGCACCCACCTCGTCCCCGAGGACGAGGCCGATCTGCGCCGGCTCGGACGGTCGCTCGGCCTGCGCAGCGACCCGATCACCGAGCTGACCCGGGAGTGGAAACGGCACACCAGCGTCGTACGCCGGCTGCACGAGAAGCTGTTCTACCGGCCGTTGCTCGACGCGGTTGCCCAACTCGCTCCCGGCGAGGCCCGGTTGAGGCCGGAGGCCGCGCGGGAGCGGCTGGTCGCGCTCGGGTACGCCGACCCGGCCGCCGCGCTGCGGCATCTGGAGGCGCTGGCCTCCGGCGTCACCAGGAAGGCGGCCATCCAGCGGACCCTGCTGCCCGTGCTGCTGGGGTGGTTCGCGGACTCCGCCGATCCGGACGCCGGGCTGCTGAACTTCCGCAAGGTGTCGGACGCGCTCGGCAAGACCCCCTGGTATCTGCGGCTGCTGCGGGACGAGGGGGCCGCCGCCGAGAACCTCGCCCGGGTGCTGTCGGCCGGGCGGCTCGCGCCCGACCTGCTGATGCGCGCGCCCGAGGCCGTGGCACTGCTGGGCGACGGCGACGCGGGCGGCCTCGAACCGCGCGGCCGCGCCCAGCTGGAGCAGGAGGTCCTCGCCGCCGTCCGTCGCGCCGAGACCCCCGAGCAGGGCGTCACGGCGGCGCGCGGCGTACGGCGGCGGGAGCTGTTCCGCACCGCCGCCGCCGACATCGTCGGCTCCTACGGCACCGAGACCCGGCCCGTCGAGGCCGACCAGGGCGCGCTCGTGGACCAGGTGGGCGGCGCGGTGTCCGACCTGACGGCGGCCACGCTCGCCGGCACCCTGCGGGCGGTCGTGCGCAAGGGATGGGGGGACACCCTGCCGACCCGGTTCGCGATCATCGGCATGGGGCGCTTCGGCGGGCACGAGCTGGGCTACGGCTCGGACGCGGACGTGCTGTTCGTGCACGAGCCGTGGGAGGGCGCCGACGAGCGGGAGGCCGCCGAGGCCGCGGCCCGGGTGGTCGCCGAGACGCGGCGGCTGCTCCAGATCCCGAGCGCGGATCCGCCGCTGCTGGTCGACGCGGATCTGCGGCCCGAGGGGAAGTCCGGGCCGCTGGTGCGCACGCTCAAGTCGTACGAGGCGTACTACCGTCGGTGGTCGCTGGTGTGGGAGTCCCAGGCGCTGCTGCGGGCCGAGCCGGTGGCCGGGGACGAGGACCTGGGGCGGCGGTTCATCGAGCTGATCGATCCGTTGCGTTATCCGCGCGGCGGACTGAGCGAGGAGGCGGTGCGGGAGATCCGGCGGCTCAAGGCCCGGATGGAGTCCGAGCGGCTGCCGCGCGGCACCGACCCCAAGCTGCACACCAAACTGGGGCCGGGCGGGCTGTCCGACGTGGAGTGGACCGTGCAGCTGCTCCAGATGCGGCACGCGGCGGGGGAGGCGTCGCTGCGGACCACACGGACGCGGGAGGCGCTGACGGCGGCGCGGGAGGCGGGACTGGTGTCCCCGGAGGACGCCTCGACGCTCGACGAGGCGTGGGTGCTGGCCACCCGGGTGCGCAACGCGGTGATGCTGGTGCGGGGCCGGGCGGGGGACACGTTCCCCACCGAGCCGCGGGAACTGGCCGCGGTGGGGCGGTACCTGGGATACGGGCCGGGGCACGCGGGCGACATGCTCGACGCGTACCGGCGGACGGCACGCCGGGCCCGGGCGGTCATGGAGGAGCTGTTCTACGGTGCGTGAGACGGCGGCTCGGCGACACCGACACCGCTACGGCCCTACGCCTCCGTCGGCCGCAGCGCCGGCGTCAGCCGCGGCAGCGCGTGCGGCAGCGCCCCGTACCAGGCGCGGGCCATCGTGAATCCGAAGGAGAGGCACAGCACCCCGCCGACCGCGTCGAGCCAGAAGTGGTTGGCGGTGGCGACGATGACGACCAGGGTGGCCACCGGGTAGAGCAGGCCGAGGACGCGCAGCCACGGGATCGTGCACAGGGTGAAGACGGTCAGGCCGCACCACAGGGACCAGCCGATGTGCATGGACGGCATCGCGGCGTACTGGTTGGACATGTTCTTGAGATCGCCGGAGGCCATGGAACCCCAGGTGTGATGGACCTGGACCGTGTCGACGAAGTGGTCGCCGGTCATCAGGCGCGGGGGCGCCAGCGGGTACAGGTAGTAGCCGAGCAGCGCCACGCCCGTCGTCACGAAGAGGGTGAGCCGGGCCGCCGCGTAGCGGCCGGGGTGCGTGCGGTAGAGCCACACCAGGACGCCGATGGTGACCACGAAGTGCAACGTCGCGTAGTAGTAGTTCATGCCGATGATCAGCCAAGTCACCGAGTTCACGGCATGGTTGACCGAGTGTTCGACGGCGATGCCGAGCTGGTGTTCGGCGTTCCAGACCCAGTCCGCGTTGCGCAGCGCCTTGGCCTTCTGCTCCGGGACCGCGTTGCGGATCAGCGAGTACGTCCAGTAACTCACCGCGATCAGCAGGATCTCGAACCACAGCCGCGGCCGGCGGGGGGTGCGCAGCCGCTCCAGGACGGTGGGGGACTGCTCGTCCGTGACAAGGGGCGGAACGGCCTCTTCCCGGCCTTCCAGTCGTGTCACGGTCGAGTCACCCATAGGCACAGAGTCTGCCAGAAAAGCGTTCGTCCACCGATCATCCGCCGGTCGGGTTCCGTTCGCATGTTCTCCGCCTCAGGGACGAGGGCGGTCCCCAGGGGCCGAAGCGGTCGAACCGCGCACCACCAGCTCCGGCATGAACACGAACTCGCTGTGCGGCGCGGGCGTCCCGCCGATCTCCTCGAGCAGCGTGCGCACCGCCGCCTGGCCCATCGCCGGCACCGGCTTGCGGATGGTCGTCAGGGGCGGGTCGGTGAAGGCGATCAGGGGAGAGTCGTCGAAGCCCACGACGGAGACGTCCCGGGGGACCTCCAGGCCGCGCTGCCGGGCCGCCCGGATCGCGCCGAGCGCCATCATGTCGCTCGCGCAGACGATCGCCGTGCAGTCCCGTTCGATGAGCGCGGTGGCCGCGGCCTGGCCGCCCTCCAGGGTGTAGAGGGAGTGCTGGATCAGCTCCGACTCGACGACGTCCGCGGCCAGGCCCAGCTGGTCCCGCATGGCGCGCACGAAGCCCTCGATCTTGCGCTGGACCGGCACGAAACGCTTCGGGCCGAGGGCCAGGCCGATACGGGCGTGCCCCAGGGAGGCGAGGTGGGTCACCGCCAGGGTCATCGCGGCCCGGTCGTCGGGGGAGATGAACGGCGCCTGCACCTTGGGGGAGAAGCCGTCCACGAGGACGTAGGGCACACCCTGGGCGCGCAGGCGCTCGTAGCGCTCCATGTCGGCCGTGGTGTCCGCGTGCAGACCGGAGACGTAGATGATCCCGGCGACCCCGCGGTCCACCAGCATCTCGGTCAGCTCGTCCTCGGTGGACCCGCCGGGGGTCTGGGTGGCGAGCACCGGGGTGTAGCCCTGCCGGGTCAACGCCTGGCCGATGACCTGCGCCAACGCGGGGAAGATCGGGTTCTCCAGCTCCGGGGTGATCAGGCCCACCAGGCCCTCGCTGCGCTGCCGCAGCCGTACCGGGCGCTCGTAGCCGAGGACGTCGAGGGCGGCCAGCACGGACTGGCGGGTGGTGGCGGCGACGCCCGGCTTCCCGTTGAGGACGCGGCTGACGGTCGCTTCGCTCACCCCCGCCTGGGCGGCGATGTCGGCAAGCCGTGTGGTCACATGACCGGACTGTACCGGTCGGCCCCCGCCCTGCACACCGACGGGGCGCCTGGTGCGAGCCGTTGAACGGCCCGCTGCGGGCTGCTGCGTCATCGCGATCCCTCGTGTTCGGTCGGCGGCCGGTCGACGTCCGGGTCTCGGCGTCCGGTCCGCAACGGGATGATTCCTCCCCCACCATCGTCTGGCAAGGGCTTGCAGAGTCTTGCACAAGTGTCCGAGGGGCCGCCTGCCCGCGTGAAATCAGGGCCGTAGGGCCTGCCCCGACAGATCACGAAGTGGTAACTCGCCTGCCGTCTTGCACTTTTTTTCTGCAAGGTCTTTCGCGGAGCTTGCAACGCTGTTACGTTCTCGGTCGCCCGGCGGCGGCAACGGCGCGGTCGGCAAGTCGGCAGGGCGGCGGACGGGACCGTTCCCTGTTCACGGGCTTAACCCTCAAGGAGAACTCATGCGGCGTGGCATAGCGGCCACCGCGCTGGTGGCGTCCCTCGCTCTCGCGGCGACGGCGTGCGGCGGGAGCGACAGCGGCAGCGACAAGTCGGACGGTCCGGTGACCATCACCTGGTGGGACACCTCCAACGCCACCAACGAGGCACCGACGTACCAGGCCCTGGTCAAGCAGTTCGAAGCGGCCAACAAGGACATCAAGGTCAAGTACGTCAACGTCCAGTTCGACCAGGCGCAGAACAAGTTCGACACGGCCGCCGGCTCCAAGGGCGCCCCGGACGTGCTGCGCTCCGAGGTCGGCTGGACCCCGGCCTTCGCCAAGAAGGGCTACTTCGTGCCGCTGGACGGCACCGAGGCCCTCGCCGAGCAGGACAAGTTCCAGCCCAGCCTGATCACGCAGGCCCAGTACGAGGGCAAGACCTACGGCGTCCCGTTCGTCACCGACACCCTGGCCCTTGTCTACAACAAGGACCTGTTCAAGCAGGCCGGCATCTCCGAGGCCCCCAAGACCTGGGACGAGCTGAAGTCCGCCGCCGCCAAGATCAAGGACAAGACCGGCGTCGACGGCTACTGGGGCTCCACCCAGGCCTACTACGCCCAGAGCTTCCTCTACGGCGAGGGCACCAACACCGTCGACGCCGACGCCAAGAAGATCACCATGAACTCGGCGCCCGCCAAGAAGGCCTACGGCACCTGGCTCAGCCTGTTCGACGGCAAGGGTCTGCACAAGGCCGACACCACCGCCGACGCCTACGCCCACATCCAGGACGCGTTCGTCGGCGGCAAGGTCGCCGCGATCATCCAGGGTCCCTGGGAGATCACCAACTTCTACAAGGGCTCCGCCTTCGCGGACAAGTCCAACCTGGGCATCGCCACCGTCCCGGCCGGCTCCGCCGGCAAGGCGGGCGCCCCGACCGGCGGCCACAACCTCTCGGTCTACGCGGGCTCCGACAAGGCCCACCAGGAAGCGGCCCTGAAGTTCGTGACGTGGATGACCTCGGCGAAGACCCAGGAGGCCATCGCCCTGAAGAACTCCACGCTGCCCACCCGCGACGACGCCTACACCGCCGAGGTCAAGGCCGACCCCGGCATCGCCGGCTACCAGGGCGTCCTGCCCGCCGCCCAGCCGCGCCCGGCGCTGCCCGAGTACGGCTCCCTGTGGGGCCCGCTCGACAGCGAGCTGCCCAAGATCGCCGCCGGCAAGGAGTCCCTGGACAAGGGCCTGAGCAACGCGGAACTCGCGATCGCCAAGCTGGTCCCCGACTTCAGCAAGTGAGCCGTCGTGGCCGTCGGAGTGCTCCCGTGAAGGGGAGGACTCCGGCGGCCACCGGCCTGTGCCCAGCCCAACTCCCTGATCTTGCAAAAGGTGTCGAACCATGACAGTCGCCATCGACCGCGCGACCGGCAGGCGCCGCGGTGACCGCGCGCCTCGGCCCGGGCTGGGGCAGCGTTTGAAGAACGGCTACCAGAAGTACTGGTACGCCTACGCGATGATCGCGCCGGTGGTCGTCGTGCTCGGCGGCATCGTGGGATACCCCCTGGTGCGGGGCTTCTACCTGACCCTCACCGATGCCAACAGCCTCAACTCGGCGCGCACCATCGGCGTCAACCACATCGAGGCCACCTACAGGTTCATCGGGCTGGACAACTACCAGGACATCCTCTTCGGCCCGACCGCGTACGACCGGTTCTGGTCGCACTTCCTGTGGACCGTCTTCTGGACGGCCGCCTGCGTGTTCCTGCACTACAGCATCGGCCTCGGCCTCGCGCTGATGCTCAACCAGAAGCTGCGCGGCCGCACCTTCTACCGGCTGATGCTGGTCCTGCCCTGGGCCGTGCCGACCTTCGTCACGGTCTTCTCCTGGCGGATCATGCTCGCCGACTCCGGTGTGCTCAACCAGGTGCTCGGCAGCCTGCACCTGCCCCAGCCGCAATGGCTGGAGGACACCTTCTGGCAGCGGTTCGCCGCGATCATGGTCAACACCTGGTGCGGGGTGCCGTTCATGATGCTCTCGCTGCTCGGCGGCCTCCAGTCCATCGACTCCACGCTCTACGAGGCCGCGGAGATGGACGGCGCGAGCGCCTGGCAGCGGTTCCGGCACGTCACCCTGCCGGGCCTGCGCTCGGTCAGCTCCACCGTGGTGCTGCTCGGTGTCATCTGGACCTTCAACCAGTTCGCCATCATCTTCCTGCTGTTCGGCCCCTACAGCGCGCCCGACGCCCAGATCCTCGTCACCTGGGCCTACTACCTGGGCTTCGGACAGCAGCCGCGCGACTTCGCCCAGTCCGCCGCGTACGGCGTACTGCTGCTGTCGATCCTCACCGTCTTCACCTCCTTCTACTTCCGCTGGCTGAAGCGCAATGACCAGCTCGCCGTCTGACGCCGCAGGAGCCGCCTCCATGAGCACCACGACTCTCGAGAAGACACCGGCCGGGCCGGCCCCCACCCCGGCGCCCCCGCGCCGGACCCGCCGGCGGGGCGAGCGCGGCCGGCTCGGCGGCGCCCTCCTGCACGGCGGCCTCGCCGTGGCGAGCCTCGTCGCGCTGGCCCCGGTGGCCTGGCTGTTCTTCCTGTCGCTCGGCCCGGACAAGGACGACTACCTGCACCCCGGCGAGATCTTCGGCAAGCTCACCTTCTCCAACTACAGCTTCGTGCTGCAGCACACCGCCTTCTTCGACTGGCTCAAGTCCACGATGATCGTGGCCCTCGGCACCACCCTGATCGGCGTCTTCGTCGCCGCCACCACCGGCTACGCGGTCTCCCGCATGCGGTTCCCCGGCTACAAGCAGCTGATGTGGGTGCTGCTGCTCACCCAGGCCTTCCCGATCGCCATCCTGATCGTGCCGATGTACGAGATCTTCAGCCGGTTCGGTCTCATCGACACCTACTGGGCCCTGATCGTCATCAACTGCACCACGGCCGTGCCCTACAGCGCCTGGCTCCTCAAGGGCTACTTCGACACCATCCCCTTCGAGATCGACGAGGCCGGACGCGTGGACGGGCTCAGCCCCTTCGGCACCTTCGTACGGCTGATCCTGCCGCTGGCCCGCCCGGGACTGGCCGTCGCGGCCTTCTACAACTTCATCACCGCCGTCGGCGAGGTCGCGTTCGCGACCACCTTCATGCTGGACGACTCCAAGTACACCTTCGCGGTCGGTCTGCAGAGCTTCGTCAGCGAGCACGACGCCCAGTGGAACTACATGGCCGCCACCGCGGTGTTGATCGCCGTTCCGGTGTCGGTCTTCTTCTACCTTGTCCAGAAAAACCTCGTCACCGGCCTCACCGCGGGCGGCACCAAGGGCTGACCCCCACCCCACGGTCAACGGCTCCCGCGCACCTGCCCGCGCGGGTGGCGGCCGCGGTGCCCTCCCCCAGGCTCTTCGAGCAGGGGGGACCTCGGACCCCGCTGTCACCGCGCCGGCCTCGTCACCCGGACGCCGTCTCCCGCACCCACGACAAGCAATCGCCTGACAAGTAATCACCCCCGAGCTCCCGCCTTCGCCCGAGCAGGGGAACCCGACGCACCAAGGACGCCATGAGCAAGCAGCACTTCCCGGCCGAATCCCCCCTCTCCGAAGCGGCTGCCGCCACCGTCGCCCCGCGTCGCGACTGGTGGCGGGACGCGGTGATCTACCAGGTCTATCCGCGCAGCTTCGCCGACGGCGACGGCGACGGCATGGGCGACCTGGAGGGCGTACGCTCCCGCCTGCCGTACCTGCGCGACCTCGGTGTGGACGCCGTCTGGCTCAGCCCGTTCTACGCCTCCCCGCAGGCCGACGCCGGCTACGACGTCGCCGACTACCGTGCCGTCGACCCCATGTTCGGCAACCTGCTGGACGCCGACGCGATGATCCGCGACGCCCACGCGCTGGGCCTGAAGGTCATCGTCGACATCGTGCCCAACCACTCCTCCGACCAGCACGAATGGTTCAAGCGCGCGCTCGTGGAGGGCCCCGGCTCCGCCCTGCGCGACCGCTACCACTTCCGCCCCGGCAAGGGCGCGAACGGTGAACTCCCGCCCAACGACTGGGAGTCCATCTTCGGCGGCCCCGCCTGGACCAGGGTCACCGAGCCGGACGGCACCCCCGGCGAGTGGTACCTGCACCTGTTCGCGCCCGAGCAGCCCGACTTCGACTGGGACCACCCGGCCGTCGGCGACGAGTTCCGCTCGATCCTTCGGTTCTGGCTCGACATGGGCGTCGACGGCTTCCGCATCGACGTGGCGCACGGCCTGGTCAAGGCCGAGGGCCTGCCCGACCTCGGCACCCACGACCAGCTCAAGCTGCTGGGCAACGATGTCATGCCGTTCTTCGACCAGGACGGCGTGCACGCGATCTACCGGCAGTGGCGGCACATCCTCGACGAATACCCGGGCGACCGGATCTTCGTCGCGGAGGCGTGGACCCCGACCGTCGAACGCACCGCGAACTACGTGCGCCCCGACGAACTGCACCAGGCGTTCAACTTCCAGTACCTGAGCACCGCGTGGGACGCCGACGAGCTCCGCGAGGTCATCGACCGCACCCTTGAGTCGATGCGCCCGGTGGGTGCCCCGGCCACCTGGGTGCTGTCGAACCACGACGTCACCCGGCACGCCACCCGCTTCGCCAACCCGCCCGGCCTCGGCACCCAGATCCGCAGCGCCGGCGACCGCGATCTCGGCCTGCGCCGGGCGCGCGCGGCGACGCTGCTGATGCTGGCGCTGCCCGGTTCGGCCTACGTCTACCAGGGCGAGGAGCTGGGCCTGCCGGACGTCGTGGACCTGCCGGACGAGGTGCGCCAGGATCCGGCGTACTTCCGGGGCGAGGGCCAGGACGGGTTCCGCGACGGATGCCGGGTGCCGATCCCGTGGACCCGCGAAGGCTCCTCCTACGGATTCGGCGACGGTGGCAGCTGGCTCCCGCAGCCCGCGCACTGGGGCCGGCTGAGCGTGGCGGCCCAGCAGGGCGTGCCGGGCTCCACCCTGGAGCTGTACCGCTCGGCCCTCGCCGCCCGCCGCGCCCACCTCGACCTGGGTGCCGGCGACGCGGTGGAGTGGCTGCGCGCGCCGGAGGGCGTCCTCGCCTTCCGACGCGGCGAGTTCGTCTGCGTGGCGAACACGACCGGCGAGTCGGTGACCACCCCGGCGTACGGCCGGGTGCTGCTCACGAGCGGCGAGGTGACGGAGGCGGACGGCGAGGCGAAGGTCCCGTCCGACACGACGGTGTGGTGGACCACGGCCTGACCCGACAGGTCACAGTTTCACATCAACTCCTCGCGGTCCGCTGCCTGTTGAGGCAGCGGGCCTTCTACCATCCGGGGTCATCGACTTGCTGAACCTTTCAGCAAGGGCCTTCAACGAAGAAGGAACCCCCACATGACCATCCGCAGACCCCTTTCATTCGCGGCCGCCCTCGCCGTGGCCGCCTCGGTGGCCCTCGCGGCCCCCGCCGCCGCCTCCCCGCCCGGCACCAAGGACGTCACCGCGGTCCTCTTCGAGTGGAACTACGCCTCGGTCGCCAAGGAGTGCGCGAACACCCTCGGCCCGGCCGGCTACGGCTACGTCCAGGTCTCCCCGCCCGCCGAGCACATCCAGGGCCCGCAGTGGTGGACGTCGTACCAGCCGGTGAGCTACAGGATCGCCGGTCGGCTCGGCGATCGTGCCGCGTTCCAGAACATGGTCAACACCTGCCACGCGGCGGGCGTGAAGGTCGTCGTCGACACCGTAATCAACCACATGTCAGCGGGCAGCGGCACCGGCACCGGCGGTTCCTCGTACACGAAGTACGACTACCCGGGCCTGTACTCGGTCTACGACTTCGACGACTGCATGGCCCCGATCACCAACTACCAGGACCGCTGGAACGTCCAGCACTGCGAACTGGTGGGCCTCGCCGACCTCGACACCGGCGAGGAGTACGTCCGCAGGACCATCGCCGGCTACATGAACGACCTGCTCTCCCTCGGGGTCGACGGCTTCCGCGTCGACGCGGCCAAGCACATGGACACGGCCGACCTCGCCACCATCAAGTCCCGCCTGACGAACCGCTCCGCCTACTGGAAGCAGGAGGTCATTTACGGCGCCGGCGAGGCGGTCCAGCCGGGCGAGTACACGGGCAACGGCGACGTCCAGGAGTTCCGCTACGCCTACGACCTCAAGCGGGTCTTCACCAACGAGAAGCTCGCGTACCTCAAGAACTACGGCGAGGGCTGGGGGTATCTGAGCAACTCGGTGGCCGGGGTGTTCGTCGACAACCACGACACCGAGCGCAACGGCTCGACCCTCAACTACAAGAACGGCGCCAACTACACGCTGGCCAACGTCTTCATGCTGGCCTGGCCCTACGGCGCCCCCGACATCAACTCCGCCTACGAGTGGTCCGACGCGGACGCCGGTCCCCCCAACGGCGGCAAGGTCAACGCCTGCTGGCAGGACGGCTGGAAGTGCCAGCACGCCTGGCCGGAGATCAAGTCCATGGTCGCCTTCCGCAACGCCACCCGCGGCCAGGCGGTGACGAACTGGTGGGACAACGGCAACAACGCCATCGCCTTCGGCCGGGGCACCAAGGGCTTCGTGGCCGTCAACCACGAGACGGGCACCCTGACCCGCACCTACCAGACGTCCCTCCCGGCGGGCACGTACTGCAACGTGCAGAACAACACGACGGTGACGGTGAACGGCTCCGGCCAGTTCACCGCGACACTCGGCTCCAACACGGCACTGGCCCTCCACTCGGGCAAGCCGAGCTGCTGACGACCCGACACCTGCTCCTGCGGCCGGTCGAGCCGGACGACGTACCGGCTCACCGGCACCTGTGGACCGACCCGCTGGTGCGCCGCCACCTCGGCGGGCCGGTCCCCCCGGAGACGGTCGCCGCCCGCGAGCGGGGGCTGCGGCGGGTGAGGCGGTGGTCGCGGTGACCCAGGCGGCCAACACGTGTTGTCGGTGAAAAAAGTTGCTGTGACTTGCAGAGGTCTTGCTGTAATCCTTGCGCAGGCGATACGGTCGCGCCCACGCCCGACGGCGTCGTTGATGCCGGGGCGAGGGGCCGCAATCAAGTGAGCCGTACCGCCAAGGAGTTCACCCCGTGATACCGAGATGGCCGGCGCCCTCGCGGCGCCGCACCCCGTCAGGTGGACGCGTCGCCGCCGTCACCGCGGCCGCGCTCGCCGCAGCGCTCGTCCCACCGCTCTCGGCGCAGGCGGCCGCGAAACCGCCCGCGCCGCCCTCGGACGCGAAGCTCGCCGCGGAGCCGGCGCGGCACGACGCGACCCGGGAGCAGTTCTACTTCGTCCTGCCGGACCGTTTCGCCAACGGGGACACGTCCA
Source organism: Streptomyces sp. NPDC093064 (assembly GCF_044754605.1). Lineage (NCBI taxonomy): Bacteria > Bacillati > Actinomycetota > Actinomycetes > Kitasatosporales > Streptomycetaceae > Streptomyces > Streptomyces sp. NPDC093064. The sequence continues at coordinate 264,345 of NZ_JBIVPK010000007.1, read as the reverse complement.
ACGACCGGGGCGGGCTGACCGGTTCACGGCTCGTCACCGGCTACGACCCCACCGACAAGGGCTTCTACCAGGGCGGCGACCTCAAGGGCCTGACGAACCGGCTCGACTACGTCAAGGGCCTGGGCACCACGGCCATCTGGCTGGCGCCGATCTTCAAGAACCAGCCCGTGCAGGGGACCGGCAAGGACGCCTCCGCCGGCTACCACGGCTACTGGATCACCGACTTCACCCAGGTCGACCCGCACTTCGGCACCAACAAGGACCTCGAAACCCTCATCTCCAAGGCGCACGCCAAGGGCATGAAGGTCTTCTTCGACGTCATCACGAACCACACCGCCGACGTCATCGACTACGAGGGCGGCTCCCACGAGTACCTGTCCAAGGGCGCCTTCCCGTACCTGACCAAGGACGGCCGGCCCTTCGACGACGCCGACTACGCGGACGGCACCAAGAAGTTCCCCGCCGTGGACGCCTCGTCCTTCCCGCGCACACCGGTCGTCCCCGCCGCCAAGAAGAACGCCAAGGTCCCGTCCTGGCTCAACGACCCGGCGATGTACCACAACCGCGGCGACTCCACCTACGCCGGCGAGAACTCCACCTACGGCGACTTCTCCGGCCTCGACGACCTGTGGACCGAGCGCCCCGAGGTCGTCAGCGGCATGGAGAAGATCTACCAGCGCTGGGTGAAGGACTTCGGTGTCGACGGCTTCCGCATCGACACCGTCAAGCACGTCGACATGGCGTTCTGGACCCAGTGGGCCACGGCGCTCGACACGTACGCCGCCGCCCACGGCCGCAAGGACTTCTTCATGTTCGGCGAGGTCTACTCCGCCGACACCTCCGTGAACGCCCCGTACGTCACCGAGGGCCGCCTCGACGCCACGCTCGACTTCCCGTTCCAGGACGCGGCCCGCTCCTACGTCTCCCAGGGCGGCAGCGCGAAGAGGCTCGCGGGCGTCTTCGGCGACGACTACAAGTACACGACCGACAAGGCCAACGCCTACGAGCAGGTCACCTTCCTCGGCAACCACGACATGGGCCGCATCGGGTACTTCCTGGAGCAGGACGACCCGAAGGCGACCGACGCCGAGATCCTGCGCAAGGACAAGCTCGCCAACGAGCTGATGTTCCTCAGCCGAGGCAACCCCGTCGTCTACTACGGCGACGAACAGGGCTTCACCGGCTCCGGCGGCGACAAGGACGCCCGCCAGACCATGTTCGCCTCCCGGGTCGCCGACTACCTCGACGACGACCGGATCGGCACCGACCGCGGCCACGCGAGCGACGCCTACGACACCACCGCGCCGCTCTACCGGCAGATCGCCGGCCTCGCGAAGCTCCGCAAGGACAACCCTGCCCTCACGGACGGAGTCCAGACCGAGCGCTACGCGGCGGATGGGCCCGGTGTCTACGCCTTCACCCGCACCGACGCCCGGACCGGGTCCGAGTACGTCGTCGCCTTCAACAACGCGGGCGAGGCGAGAACGGCCACGTTCGCCACCGGCTCCGCGCGGATGACGTACCGCGGGATCCACGGCACCGAGGCGGCCGTGACCTCGGACGCCGACCGCAGGGTCACCGTCTCCGTCCCGGCCGGATCAGCCGTCGTCCTCAAGGCCGCAGGCACCCTCGACCGGCCCGCCACCAAGCCCGCCGTCACCCTCACGCCCCCCGCCGCGGGCGCCATCGGCACCGTCGAGCTGAGCGCCGACGTCACCGGCGGGCAGCTCAACCGGGTCGTCTTCGCCGCACAGACCGGGAACGGCCCCTGGAAGGTGCTCGGCTCCGCCGACCACGCCCCCTACCGGGTCACCCAGACCCTGGCCCGGACCGTCCCGGCCGGCACCGCCCTGCGCTACAAGGCGGTCGTCGTCGACTCGGCGGGCCGCACGGCGAGCGCGACCGCGGACTCCACCACCGGCACCCCGCCGGCCCCCGAGGTTCCCACCGCCTCCTCCCGCGAGTACGCGGTCGTCCACTACAAGCGCGCCGACGGCGACTACGCCAACTGGGGCCTGTACGCCTGGGGCGACCTCGCCGACGGCGAGGCGACGAACTGGCCCGAGAGCCACCCCTTCATCGGCCGTGACCCCTACGGCGCCTTCGCCTACGTCAAGCTGAAGCCGGGCGCCTCCGACGTCGGCTTCCTGGTCATCGACAACGACGGCAACAAGGACGTCTCCGCCGACCGGTCCATCGACGTCACCAGGACCGGCGAGGTCTGGATCGAGCAGGGCAAGGAGGACGTGCGGACCGCGCGCCCCGACTATCCGGCGCAGGACCCGGCCAAGGCCGTCCTCCACTACCACCGGGCCGACGGGAACTACGACGGCTGGGGCCTGCACGTCTGGACCGGCGCCGCCAACCCCACCGACTGGTCGAAACCCCTCCAGCCGGTCAAGACTGACTCCTATGGCGCGGTCTTCGAGGTACCGCTCACCGACGGTGCCACCAGTCTCAGCTACATCATCCACAAGGGCGACGAGAAGGACCTGCCCGCCGACCAGTCCCTGGACCTCAAGGCGGCCAACGGCCACGAGGTGTGGCTGATGAGCGGCCAGGACAAGCCCCTGCTGCCGCAGCCCACCGGCGGCGCGGGCGCCCTCGACCTCACCACCTCCAAGGCGGTCTGGATCGACCGGGACACGGTGGCCCTCAAGGGCGTGGAAGGGGCCGCCTCCACCCAGCTCGTCTACTCCCACGACGGCTCGATCACCGTCCAGAACGGGACGCTGACCAGCGACGACGAGCGCTGGCTGCGGCTTGCCACGACCACGCTCACCGACACCCAGAAGGCGAAGTTCCCGCACCTGAAGGACTACACCGCCTACGCCGTCGACCCGCGCGACCGCGCCCGCGTCCGCGAGGCCCTGGGCGGCCAGGTCGTCGCCTCCCAGCGGGCCGCGAACGGCGCCGTGCTCGCCGCGACCGGAGTCCAGCTCGCGGGCGTGCTCGACGACGTGTACGGCACCCCGGCCGCCAAGGCGCAGCTCGGCCCCGTCTTCCACCAGGGCAGGCCCACGCTGAGCGTGTGGGCGCCGACCGCGCGGAGCGTGGCCCTGGAACTGGACGGCAAGTCGGTCGCCATGCACCGCGACGACACGACCGGCGTCTGGTCCGTCACGGGCCCGGCGTCGTGGAAGAACAAGCCCTACCGGTACGTCGTGACGGTATGGGCGCCCACCGTCCGCAAGGTGGTCACCAACAAGGTCACCGACCCGTACTCCATCGCCCTCACCGCGAACTCCGAGCACAGCCTCGTCGTCGACCTCGACGACCGGGCGCTGGCCCCGAGCGGCTGGTCGGGCCTGGCCAAGCCCAAGGCCGTACCGCTGCGCGACGCCCAGATCCAGGAGCTGCACATCCGCGACTTCTCCGTCGCGGACCGGACGGTCCCTGCCCGGGACCAGGGCACCTACCTGGCCTTCACCGACAAGAACAGCGACGGCTCCCGGCACCTGAGGGAGCTGGCGAAGGCGGGCACGTCGTACGTGCACCTGCTGCCCGCCTTCGACATCGCCACCATTCCCGAGAAGAAGACCGACCAGGCGACCCCCGACTGCGACCTGGCCTCCTACCCGGCCGACTCCGAGCGGCAGCAGGCGTGCGTGGCGGCGACCGCCGGGCGAGACGCCTACAACTGGGGCTACGACCCCTACCACTACACGGTCCCCGAGGGCTCCTACGCCACCGACCCGGACGGCACGGCCCGTACCGTCGAGTTCCGGCAGATGGTCAAGGCGCTCAACCAGGACGGGCTGCGCGTCGTCATGGACGTCGTCTACAACCACACGGCCGCCGCCGGCCAGGCGGACACCTCCGTGCTCGACAGGATCGTGCCCGGCTACTACCAGCGGCTCCTCGCCGACGGGACGGTGGCCAACAGCACCTGCTGCGCGAACACCGCGCCCGAGAACGCCATGATGGGCAAGCTGGTCGTGGACTCGGTCGTCACCTGGGCCAGGCAGTACAAGGTCGACGGCTTTCGCTTCGACCTCATGGGCCACCACCCCAAGGCCAACATGCTCGCCGTCCGCAAGGCGCTCGACGCGCTCACGCTCGAGAAGGACGGCGTGGACGGCAGGAACATCATCCTGTACGGCGAGGGCTGGAACTTCGGCGAGGTCGCCGACGACGCGCGGTTCGTCCAGGCCACGCAGCGGAACATGGCGGGCACGGGCATCGCGACCTTCTCCGACCGGGCCCGTGACGCGGTCCGCGGGGGCGGCCCCTTCGATGACGACCCGGGCATCCAGGGCTTCGCCTCCGGCCTCTACACCGACCCCAACTCCTCCCCGGGCAACGGCAGCAGGGCCGAGCAGAAGGCCCGCCTGCTGCACTACCAGGACCTGATCAAGGTCGGCCTGAGCGGCAACCTCGCCGCGTACCGCTTCACCGACACCGGTGGCAAGGAGGTCACCGGAGCCGAGGTCGACTACAACGGCGCGCCCGCCGGATACGCGGACGCCCCCGGCGACGCCCTCGCCTACGCCGACGCGCACGACAACGAGTCGCTGTTCGACGCCCTCGCCTACAAACTGCCGTCCGCCACGAGCGCGGACGACCGGGCCCGGATGCAGGTCCTGGCGATGGCGACGGCCGCGCTGTCCCAGGGGCCGGCGCTGTCCCAGGCCGGAACCGACCTTCTACGCTCGAAGTCCCTCGACCGCAACTCCTACGACAGCGGCGACTGGTTCAACGCCATCCACTGGAACTGCGCCGACGGCAACGGCTTCGGCCGCGGGCTGCCCATGGCGGCGGACAACCAGGACAAGTGGCCGTACGCCAAGCCGCTGCTCACCTCCGTCGCGGTGGGCTGCCCGCAGATCCAGGGGGCCTCGGCCGCGTACCGGGACCTGCTGCGCATCCGCACCACGGAGCGGGCCTTCTCCCTGGGCACGGCCGCGGAGGTGCAGCGGAAGCTGTCCTTCCCGGTGTCGGGCGGCGACGAGACGCCCGGCGTGATCACCATGAGGCTCGGTGACCTCATCGTGGTGTTCAACGCCACGCCCGAACGGCAGCGGCAGCGTGTCGAGGAGCTCGCGGGGACCGGCTACCGGCTGCACCCGGCGCAGACGGCGGGTGCCGATCCGGTGGTGAAGACCTCGTCGTACGAGAGGGCGACCGGGACGTTCACGGTCCCGGCGCGTACGGTCGCGGTGTTCAGGAACTAGCGCGGGTCCCCGGTCGACCCGGAACAGGAGTGCTCATGCCGCAGATCACCGTCGACTACTCCGAGCGGCTGGCCGACGCCTTCGACCGGCGTGCCTTCGCGCGGGAGCTGCACGCCCGCACGGTCGAGATCGCGGCCGCCAAGCCTCCGGCGTGCAAGACGCAGTTCCGCCGGACCGAGGACACCGTCGTCGGTCCGGACACCGAGGGGCACGCGATCGTGCACGTCACCATCGGCCTGCTGGCCGGCCGCACCGACGAGACCAAGGCACGCCTGACGGAGGCGGTCCTGGAGGCACTGCGGCAGCATGTGAAGCCGGTCGACGGCCTGGCGCTGCACGCGTCGGCCGAGGTCCGCGACCTCGACGCCTCGTACCGGAAGTTCGACGCCTAGCGAGCGCTGCCGGGAAGCGGCGTCAGGAGGCGAGAGCGACGAGCCGGCCGATCAGGTCCACGAAGGGGCCCTCGGCCGGCTCGTCCTTGAAGACCCGGCGCATGAGCGCGCCCATCTCCTCGTCGTGGGCGGCGCTGACCGCGACGAGCGCGCCGAAGTCGTGTACCAGCTGGAGCTCCAGCTCGGCGCGCGGGATGCGCCGGCCGTCCAGCCAGATCAGCGCCGTCGACTCCGCGAGCGAGATCCACGAGCGGACGACCAGCTCCAGCCGCGCGGGCGGCTCCTCGACCCCTAGGTGCGAAAGGATCTGGTCATACGCGGCCTGCCGGACGGAGTCGATGAGCGCGTTCGTCGTCGACGAGCCCACGGCCGGTCCGCCGCGCATCAGCGCTGAGAAGCCGGGTCCGTGCTCGTCCACGAAGTCGAAGTACCGGCGCATCACCCGCAGCAGCCGCGCCCCCAGCGGGCCCTCGCGCGGCTCTGCGAACCGGCCCGCCAGATCGTCCGAGGCGCGCTTCAACGCGGCCTCGTACAGGCTGAGTTTGCCCGGGAAGTAGTGGTAGACCAGCGGGCGTGAGATGCCCGCCGCCGACGCTATCTCGTCGATGGAGACCTCGTCGGGCGAGCGGCGGCTGAACAGTTCGAGGGCGACGCCGATCAACTGCTGCCGTCGTTCCTCGACTCCCATCCTGCGGCGAACCCCGGTAGTCATGCGAACACCTTACCGATCGATTCCAGCCCTGAACGGACTGGAGAGGACCGACCGCGGTGTTCGACCTCGGGGCGTCACATCCTCCCACGCCGGCCGGTCACTTCTGGCGCAGCGCGTCGACGGACCTGCCGTCGTCCAGCGTCCCCTTCAGGTCGGCCTGGGCGCCCTGCCGGGTCCGTACGGCGAGCAAGTGGCCCTGAGAGGAGGCGTTGACCCCGCCTGTGGCGCTGATCGAGGCGGTGTCCCGGCCGCCGGCGGCGAGCAGGTACCAGGTGCCTGCCTCCGACTTCCACAGCACTCCGGCCAGCACGTGCGGATCGCGGGCGCCGCACGCGGGCACGTTCTCGGCCTTGGCCGCGACCGCCGCGTACTTCCCGCCGGGGGTGTGGAACTGGGCCAGCACGCGGGGCCCGTCGCCCCGCCAGGTCTCGGCCCGGGTGCACACCCACGCGGCCGTTCCGGTCGCGTCGGGCAGCGGCTGCTCGGCGTACTGCCAGGCATTGACCGACCGAACCCCCTGCGCGCGCACGGAAGCCAGTGAGCAGGCCAGTGGCGCCCAGGCGCGCAGCCCCGCCGCGCCGGACGCCTCCTGCGGGGCGTCCGGGCGGCCCGTGGTGAGGCGGGCGGGGGCCAGCTCGCCGAGGTCGGCCAGGACATGCGTGCCGGGTTCGCCGGTGAGCTGGAGCACGTTCCACGAGGTGCAGGCGCCGGTCTTCTGGACCGGGCTGGCCAGCGGCCCGGTGACCCCGTCCGTGATGCCGAGGTCCATCGCCCCGGCGTCCGGCTTGAGCAGGTCCCGCTCGGCCGCCGCCTTCACCCAGGGCGCTGTCAGATAGCGGACGTTGCCGTCGGAGCGGCTGAGCACCACCGCGCTCGCCTCCGCGCCGGCGGCGCCGTCGACCCGGGCGAAGTCGAGGGCGGCCCCGGCCGCGGAGTCCTTCGGCTCGGCGTAGCGGGCGATGCGCAGACCGTCGTGGAAGAGCACCACGCGCGCGTTGTCGACATCGCCGGCGTAGAGCAGTTGCGGCGGTCCGGCGGGGCCGCCCGTGGCGGTGCCGGGGGTGGCCGAGATCCGTACGGACCCGCCGGGGCGGGCCCAGACGGCGAGGGCGCGGCGCAGCAGGGCCGTGTCGCCGGCCCGGTCGCCGCGGGCCGCCCATACGGAGAGGTCCAGCCGCGCGGAGGTCCGCCAGGCGGTGGGGGCGACCCTGGTCAGCCTGCCCGGGTCCAGGGCGGCCTCGGCGGACGGGTTCTGCGCGTAGGCGGGCGCGGCGGCGCCGTCGGGGCCCCAGCCGCCGCCCGGCAGGGCGACCAATGCCCCGCACACGGCGAGGGCCGCCGCCGCGGCGAGCGCGGCCTTGGCGTGCTGCCTGCGCCGCTTCAGGTCGGTGGGCCGGGCCTGCAACGAGCAGGGGTCGAACTCGGGGGAGTCGAGGAGCGCGTACTGGGCGGGCAGGCGGTCGGCCTGGCGGAGCGCTGCGGCCGGGTCGGCCACGCCCGCGGCCTTCAGCACGTCCCGGACGGCGTGGTCCGGGAGCCTTTCCAGGCCGCGCAGGACGTAGGCGGCACGGGCCGGCCCGGACAGGGTCGCCAGCTTCTGGTCCAGGGCGAGTTCGTCGGCGCCGCCGGTGTGCGGGAACAGGCGCAGGCCCCACACCAGGGGCATCATCGGCGGCAGTTGGGCGCGTACGGGCCGGATCCGGCGCCTGAGAGGGCGGCCCGCCCCCAGGGCCGTGCGGATCACCTGGAGGCGGACGAAGGCGTAGCCCGGGTCGGACTCGCGGCCGGCCGACTGGGCCGGGATCACGGTCGCCGAGGACCGGCCCCGCGGCAGCGCCCGCTGTGCCAGCGCGTGCGCGGTCAGCACGCGGCGGCCCCGCCCGAGTCCGGGCGGCAGCACCAGATAGGCGAGCCGGACCAGACGCGGATAGTGCTCGACGAGCGCGGCCTCGGCCCGCTCGGCATCGACGACCGGCCCGGGGGAGGACTTGTGGCGCGGGGCGACATGCTGTGACTGCACGTCCAGGCAAACGAGCGAGCCGGTCCTTGGTCACATCGCCGCCCGGCGGTCTCAGCCCTCCGGTTCGACCAGCAGCCGGGCGTAGTTCGTCATCGAGCGCTGGTAGCGGGGCAGATGGGGCGCGAGGGCGCCGAGGACGAGGGACAGGCCCTCGCGGTCACGGCCCAGACTGGACAGGCACAGGGCCAGACACGCCCGGACGGCGTCGTCCAACTCGTCGGAAGGTCCGTCCAGTTCGGGCGTGAGCAGCTTGACGCCCTCCTCCGGCCGGCCGATGTTCCGCAGCGAGCTGGCCAGTTGGATCCTGGTCCGGCGGCCCCGGTAGCCGCTCAGCCCACGCGCCAGTGCCTCCCGGTAGAGCGGCACCGCGCGGTCCGAGTGGCCGGTGGAGTCCCACGCGCAGGCCTGCTCGAACGGGCCGAGCGGGCTGCCGTCGGGCAGTTCGGCGACGAGCGCGTCGATCCGCGCCCGGAACGCGGGCGCCTCGTCCTCGGAGTAGTCGTCGAAGCGGGCCCAGGCGTCGGCCACGCGGTCTTCCCAGTCCTGGTTCACCGGCTCACGCTCGCACGCGTGTGCAGGTGGCGTCCACCCGATTGAGCGCTGTGCGCGCCGGAGCCGTATCGAAGGGCGGCCCCCGCCGGGGCCCGGTGCGGCATGCTTGTGGCTCGTGCCGCCGGGAACGGAGTGCCGGAAGCGACCGGAGGAACAGATGAGGGTGACCCGACCGATGCTCGCGGTGGCCGGTGCCGCGGCGGCACTGGTACTGACGGGGTGCGGCTCCGGTGACGGGGAGGCGGCGAAGGTGCCGCCGACGGCGACCGGCAGCCTGGAGAGCCTGGCCGCCGAGGTGAAGTGCGAGCCGGACATGCAGACCGACGCCGACACCATCCGGCAGGCGATCTGCACCAACTCCACCGGCAAGTTCGTCCTCGCCACCTTCGCCACCGACCGTGGCCAGCGGGAGTGGATCGACGACGCGAAGGACTACGGCGGCTCCTACCTCGTCGGCCGCAAGTGGGTCGCCGTCGGCGACAGCGGCGTGGTCACCGCGCTGCGCTCCACCCTCGGCGGTGACGTGGAGACCGGCACCGACCACAGCGCCCACGGCGGCTGAGCCGCCGCCACCCCCAACTCACGGGCCCACGGGCACACGGCGAAGGCCGGCGGCGGGATCTCCCGCCGCCGGCCTTCCTCAACGGATCACCAACGGTTCACCGGTTCAGTGCGTCACTTGCAGTTCCGGCCCGAGTTGACGCAGTTGGCGATCTTGTTCGCCAGACCGCCGGTCGTGATGTTGATGAAGTCGTCGTGGTCGGTGGCCGCCTTGTGCAGCTGCTCCGGGAAGCCGTCGACCGCGTAGGCGTTCTTCACCACGCCGTTCTCGATGGCCGGCTGCGGCGCGTCGTAGACCAGGCGCATCGTCAGCTGCGGGATGGCCTTGAACCCGCCGGGGCAGTTGCCGCGCTCGTCGGCGAAGGCCACGTGCGTACGGTGGTTGGCGCTGTCGGTGTTCTGTCCGTCCCAGCAGCTCTGGAAGGCGAACGTGCGGACCATCTGGCTGCCCTGCGGGCAGATCGGGTACTGCTCCGTCAGCTGGACCTTGTTCTCGAAGCCGGTGCAGCTCCAGTGCGCGTTGGCGTTGGCCAGACCGTTGGTCGTGGTCTTGGCGTCACCGGTGATGATGCGCAGGAACTGCGGCATGGCGACGACCTTGCCGGTCGGGCTGCCGACGTACTTGATCTGCGCCTGGACGGGCTTCAGGATCCGGCCGACGTTGCCCTCCTTGCCACCGCCGTCCGCGTCCTGGTCGAAGTCCTGCGTGCCGTCCTGGACCCGGACCACCGGCCAGTAGTACGACGACAGGTCGTTCTTGTTCTGGCAGCTGGTGCCGCCCTGGAGGAACGTGTCGTTGCTCGCGAACGCGTCGATCTTCTGGTTGCCGACGTAGTCGTGCAGGTGGTGGGCGCCGTTGGCCACACCGGGCGCCACGATCACGTTGTCGGTGTTGTGGTTGCCGTTGGCGTTCACACCGCAGCGTGTGGTGAAGGAGCCGGTCGCGGCGTTGCGGTTCTTGCGGGGCTTGGCCGGGACGTTGGGCTGGACCGTGGTGATGTCCACGAAGTCCGTCGCGACCGGGCCGTTTCCGGCCTGACCGCCGACGCCCTGCTGCCCGTCGTCGCCCGGCTGGCCGCCGTCGTTCTGGCCACCGTCGTTCTGACCGCCGTTGTCGCTCGGCTGCCCGTTGTCCTGGCCGGTGTCCTGACCGTCGTTCTGGCCGGTGTCCTGGCCGGGCTCACCGCCGCCCGCGTCCGTCTGGTTCTGCTCGACGGGGGTGCCGATGCAGGGTGCGAGATTGTCCAGGTCGCCGGGGGTGTTGCCACCGGCCCGGTTGATCTCCAGCTTGATCCGGTCGAGGATCACCTTCCGCCGGTCCTTCAGCGGGCCCAGGATGGAGTTCTGGACGAAACTCGCGTCCCTGGCCTGCGCGTCGCGCGTGGTGGCCAGCCGCTGGTACGCCTCGGTGATCTGCTGGTCGAGCGTGGCGAGTTCGCCGTCGACCTCCCCACGGGCCCGCTCCGGCACGGCGGTGAGCTTCTGGCCGACGTCCGGGCACGAGATCGTCGCGACCTGTGCGTTGACGGCCTTCGTCCGGTTGCCTCCCCACGCGTCGTTCTTCGACTCGTGCGCGGATGCGTAGTAGTTCGCCCAGACAAGCCCGCCCCCACCGAGCGCTAGGGCCGCCGCCCCGGCTATGGCCTTGGTGGCCAGCGGCATTCGGCGTTTGCGTGTGTTGCGTCCCATGGAACTCCTCTGATCCTTGCGGGGCAGCATCGAGGCGCCCGACAGGAGTGAAGCGGCTCCCATGGATACGGACACGGTCCCGGACGTGTTCAGCCGACCCACGAATTCATTCGCGATCCGTGGGTCAATCGGGCCGCAACTGCCGCTTTTCCACCGGCAGTTGCAGCAACACCGGCTGAGATCCGGGCTCTTCGGCCCGAGGCCCGCCTACAGCCCGAGCGCCTTCGCCTCCAGGGCGGGATCCACGCCCACCGGAGGCCGGTCCGGCCGCTGGGGCGCCGTACCGCCCAGGCCCTGGAGCCAGGTCCAGGTGTCCGCGACCGTCTCGTCCACGGGACGGCAGCGCAGACCGGTCGCGAGGGCCCGGCCGACATCGGCGCCGTGCAGCGCGTCGTGGCCCTCGCTGCCCGGTGGCATCCACACCGGCAGCTCCGTCCAGGGTTCGATGCCCGCGGCGAGAATCGTCTCCGGATCGGTCCAGCGCAGTTCGGCGTCCGCGCCGGTGGCCCGCACACAGGCCTCCAGCAGCTCGCCCATCGTCGCGTGCCCCTGCGGGCTGATCATGTTGTACGGCCCGCTCAGCTCCCCCTCCACCGCGCCGAGGATCCACGCGGCGAGGTCGCGGACGTCGATGTACTGAAGGGGCAGGTCCCGCGGACCGGGCGCCAGCACGGGGCCGCCGCGCGCGATCCGGTTCAGCCACCACGGCAGCCGCCCGATGTTCTCGTGCGGCCCGAGGATCAGCCCGGCCCGTACGAGCACCGAGCGGTCCGCCCCGAAGGCCTCCACCGCGGCCAGTTCGGCGCCCAGCTTGTCCTGCGGGTAGTCCGTCTGCTCGGCACCGGCGTCGGCGCCCTCGACCAGCGGCGCCGCCTCGGTGTAGCCGGCGGGCGGGGCCCAGGCGTACACCGAGCAGGTGGACACATACACGTACCGGCCGGCGCGGTCCCGCAGCAGCCGCGCCGCGTCCCGGACCGCGCGGGGCGCGGCCGACCAGGTGTCGACGACCGCGTCCCACGCGCCGTCCGTCAGGGCCGCCAGCCCGTCGGGCGCGGTGCGGTCGCCGTGCAGCGACCGCACCCCGGGAACGGGCGCGTGCCGCCCCCGGTTCAGGACCGTCACATCCCAGCCGCGCCCGGCCGCCGCCTCGGCGACGGCCCGCCCCGCGAACTCCGTACCACCCAGCACCAGAAGTCTCATACCGGTGACTGTGCCCGTCAGGGCCGTGGCAGGGAACCGGATTCTGCCGTCGGCAGAGATCAACGCCCGGCCGGCGGAGCGTACTTGTAGCCTACGCGGCGTACGGTCTGGATCGTCAGGCGGTGTTCGGCGCCGAGCTTGCGGCGCAGCCGGGCGATGTGGACGTCGACCGTGCGGCCGTCGCCCACGTGGCCGTAGCCCCAGACCGTGGTGACCAACTGGTCGCGGGTGTGCACCCGGTGCGGGTGGGCCACGAGGTGGGAGAGCAGCTCGAACTCCAGGTAGGTGAGGTCGAGTTCGCGTCCGTCCACCGCCGCGATCCGCCGTACGGAGTCGATGCGGACGAGCGCGTCGCCGGCACCGGGCGCGGTGTCGGCGGCCGTCCCGGCCTCCGGGTGGTCCGGCACCGCCACCGGCAGGTACGGCGGCTGCTGGTCGGCGGGCACGAGCACCAGGTAGCCGACCATCGGGGGCCGGCCCGGCAGCCTGGGCAGGGCGTGCTGCGGAGCCGGCAGCCAGGTGGCGCCGGGCGGCAGGAGATCGGCGATCTCCACGACCTCGTCCCGGTCCACGGCCCGCAGTCGGTGCCGTGCGGAAGCGAGGGAGCGGGAGGAGGCGGGGCTGGGAAGGGCGGTGTCGGTCAGAGAACGGGTGGTCGCCATGACAGGTCAGCTCTTTCGCGGGAGAGGTTCGCCGGGGGACCGACGGCCGCGAGTTCGTGGTCGGGCGCGTCGGGGACGTACGTCGTTCCGCGCTGGCCGGAGGCCGGGGTGTACGGCTTTACCGGGCCCGCGCGCTCGGCGCGCGGCAACAGAGCCGGTCGAAGTCGTGGTGCTGACGGGAGGGCCAGAACGGCTCCAGGTCGTCGCGACTCGTCGCGACGCACTTCCGGAAGCCCACCATGCCCCCATTGAAGCAGACCCCGTGTCCGGACAGGACCCTCTTCCCGCCGCTTCTCACTGCGCGGACACCTCCTCGCCGGGATGCCGGCGAGGAGGTGTCCGCGCCACCCGTTCGGATCAGACCTGCCCGGCCTTCTCCAGGGCGGTGCAGCAGGTGTCGATCAGCAGGCGCGTCACGACGTACGGGTCGACGTTGGCGTTCGGCCGGCGGTCCTCGATGTAGCCCTTGCCGTCCCGCTCGACCTGCCAGGGGATGCGGACCGAGGCACCGCGGTCGCCGACGCCGTAGGAGTACGCGTCCCGCGGGGCGGTCTCGTGCAGGCCGGTGAGGCGGTCGTCGATCCCGGCCCCGTAGTTCTTGACGTGGTCCATAGGCCTGGAGCCCTCGCCGAGTGCCTCGCACGCGGTGATGATCGCGGCGTAGCCCTCGGGGCCCTCGCGCATCGCCCTGGTGGAGAAGTTGGTGTGGGCGCCTGCGCCGTTCCAGTCGCCCTTGACCGGCTTGGGGTCGAGGGTGGCCGAGATGCCGTGGCCCTCGGCGGTGCGGTAGAGCAGCCAGCGGGCCACCCACAACTGGTCGGCGGCCTGGAGCGGGGACAGCGGGCCGACCTGGAACTCCCACTGGCCGGGCATGACCTCGGCGTTGATGCCGGAGATGCCGAGCCCCGCCGTCAGGCAGTTGTCCAGGTGCTCCTCGACGATCTCCCGGCCGAAGATCTCGTCGGCGCCGACACCGCAGTAGTAGCCGCCCTGCGGGGCCGGGTAGCCGCCCTCGGGGAAGCCGAGCGGGCGGGAGCCGTCGAAGAAGGTGTACTCCTGCTCGATGCCGAAGACCGGCTCCTGCGCGGCGAACCGCTCCGCGGCCTCGGCCAGCGCGGTCCGCGTGTTGGACGGGTGCGGGGCGAGCGTGATGTCGAGGACCTCGCACAGCACGAGGATGTCGTCGCCGCCGCGGATCGGGTCCGGGCAGGAGAAGACCGGCCGCAGGACGCAGTCGGAGGTGCGTCCCTCGGCCTGGTTGGTGGAGGACCCGTCGAAGCCCCAGAGCGGCAGTTCGGCGCCCTTGGCGTCGTCGCCGAGGATCTTCGTCTTGGAACGCAGCTTGGCCGTCGGCTCGGTGCCGTCGATCCAGATGTACTCAGCCTTGAAGGTCACGGGCCACATCCTCCGGGGTCTCACTCGCGCGCGCTCACGGGCGGCGCGGCGCCGCGGCACGGTGCGCCGCGGCGGCTGTTCAGCAGCCTGTCAACGGGCGGTTTCCCGGCCGTTGCCCGAATGTGAACCCCGTGTTACCCGGCGCCGTTGTGGCGCGGTTCACCCGGTACGGGTGAGGGCCTGCTTGCTCCCGGCCGGGAGCAAGCAGGCCCTCACCCATGGGGGTCGGCGTCAGCCCACCTTCTCGATCACTGCGCGCCGGATCAGGAACTTGCCCGGCTCCCGGACCTCCTCGAAGGCCGCGTCGTTGAGCAGGACGCAACTGCCGGAGACGGACGTGACCTTCACCGTGGTGGACTTGTTGTTGTCCAGGTTGGTGACCTTCAGCGTGGTGCCCGCCGGGAACTGGTTGCTGGACGCGGCCGGTGCGCCGCCCTCGCCGGAGAGCGTCACGGTGGAGCCCTGGCAGACCTGCTGACCGGACGCCGCGACGCCGCCGCCGGCGTTCCCGGCCGCACCGTCTTGCTGACCGGCCTGCTGACCGGCCTGCTGGCCCGCTTCCTGTCCGTTCTGCTGGCCCGCTTCCTGGCCGTTCTGTGCCTGCTGCCCGGTCTGGGAGTCCTGAGCCGACTCCCCCACCGTGCACCCGGACGCGGCCTGCTTGCGCTTGATCTCCTCGATGACCGCCTCCCGGTTGGCGATCCGCGCCTCGGACAGCGCGTCCGGGTCGGCCCGCTGGCCGTCGATGAACTTCTGGTTGTTGCCGAGGGCGGTGGCGAGCCCCTGACAGACCGTCGAGTCCGCGGCGGACAGGGTGCGCGGAGCCTCCGGCTGCGCGGCGTTGGACGTGGCGGCCAGGGCGAAGGCCCCGCCGCCCGCCACCGCCGCGGCCGTGACCAGCAGCGCGACTTTCTTCTTCGTGCTGACAGTGCGCCTACGCGACATGCGCGCCTCCTGAAGGGGTGGGGGAGCGTACGCCGCTAGGTACGAGATGCCGAACGAGGTTACTCAGCGGTTGCGGAACCAGTTGAAGTGACCTGTGTCACACGGGAGTTGGCGGCACGGTGCGCTGAGGCACGCCGCGCTCACCCGCGTCCGAGCGCGTCCCGCACCGCTTCCTCGGTCCGGGCCACGACCGCCGTGCCGTCGTCGGCCGTGATGATCGGACGCTGGATCAGCTTCGGGTGCTCGGCCAGCGCCGTGATCCAGCGTTCGCGCGCCCCGGCGTCCCGCGGCCAGTCCTTCAGCCCGAGTTCCTTGGCGGCGGCCTCCTGCGTCCGCGTGATGTCCCACGGCTCGAGCCCCAGCCGCCCGAGCACGTCCCGGATCTCCTGCGCGGTCGGTACGTCCTCCAGATAGCGGCGCACGGTGTACTCGGCACCCTCGGCATCGAGCAGCCCGACGGCACTGCGGCACTTTGAGCAGGCCGGATTGAGCCAGATCTCCATGCGGCCACGGTACGCGAAGGGCCCAAGGACCCGAGGACTCCGGGACCCGAGGACCCGCGGGAAACGGATGCGGGAAACCACTGTGGGAATCCGCCGCGGAGAACCCGTGGAAACCCGTCTCCCGCCTGCGTCACTCCAGCCCCGAAAGCCCTTGTGGCCAGGGGGTTTTGTCAGTGCTGCGCAGTAGAATTGAAGCAGTGTTCGAGAGCGTCGCCGGGGTCTTTTCGCGGCGCTCCCACCGCGACAGGAGGATGCCTGTGGCCGCTGCCGCACTGAAGCCGAAGCCGTTGCCGACCCAGTCCACCGCGAAGCGTCCCGTCCTGCTCGACCTCCCCTACGAACCCGTGGCGAAGCGGCCGTTGCCGCCGGGGCGTCCGCGTGAGTGGTACGTCATCCACAACCGCCGTCTGAAGGCGATGCGGCTCGCCATCGCCCTGCTCGACTCGGGCGTCTACATGCCGCACCAGGCCCGCGACGAGACGATCCGCTCCATCGCCGAACTGATCGGCGTGCACCCGCCGTCGAACACGACGTGCCACATGGTGCGGGCGCTGATGAGGTACTCGCGCTGACCCCGGACGCCGGGCACCCCGCGCCCGTGGGGTGCCCGGCCCCACCCACGTCACCGCCTACGCCGCCAGCTCCTTCTCCAGCGGTGTGCGGAAGCGCGGTGTGACCCGCGTCGGGCCGAGCCGGTCTCCCAGCTCCCGCGCCTGCCGGGCGATCTCCGCCTCCGCCTCCGCGCCCACCCCTTCCCGGTCCAGGATCCGCCAGACGATCTCGCCGTCGGGGCGCTGGGCCCAGGCTCCGACGACCCGGCCGTTCCACCACACCGTCGGGCCGACGTTGCCGCTGCCGTCGAACAGGGCCGGCCGCAGCCCGGGCGCGAGGTACCAGTCCCGCTGCTGCCAGCCCATCGCCGTGGGGTCGAGACCGGGCAGCAGGGCCGCCCACGGTTCGGCCGGGCCGGCCACCGGGGCGACGTCGTCCTCGGTGACGTACGCCGTGCCCTCGTCCACTCTCACCTCGCGCGCCCCTGCCGCGGCCAGAGCCCGCCGCACGTCCGTCACCCGCCATCCCGTCCACCACTTCAGGTCGGCCTCGGTCGCCGGGCCGCAGGCCGCGAGCCAGCGGCGCAGCAGGTCGCACTGGGCGCCGGCGACGTCCAGCTCGGGATGCTCGGGCGCGAGGGCCCAGCGGAACTGCGTGGACGTCCAGGAGCCGAGCGGCCGGCCCCGGACCACCTTGCCCTCCACGCCCAGGACGCGCAGCAGCCGCGAGGACACCGTGTGCACGCCCTCGTAGCTCTTCCCGGCCGCGTACGCGAACTGCTCCCGCAGCCGCGGCTCGTCCTGGGCGAGCTCGGTGGCCGTGGCCTGCCCGCGGCGGGCCAGCGCGGCCAGCGTCGACTCCTCGACCTCCTTCAGCCAGGCCGCGTCCGGCGCGCCCGCCTTCGCCATGTCCTTGATCAGGGCGGCGCGGGCGCGGGCGGCGACGGCGATGCCGGTCGAGGCGTGGACGACGGCGGTCAGCTCCGCCGGGAAGACGAAGACCGTGTGCCGCATGCCGTGCATCCGCACCAGTGTGCGGTCCTCGTACAGCGCGCGTTCGGTCTGCGGCACTGTTCCGGCGGGTTCCGCCAGGCGGGCGCCGACGCCCAGGTACACCGTCGCCGGGTCCGTTCCGTGCAGTGCCACCAGCGCCCGGGCGACCTCCTCCGGCGTCCCCGCCCGCGTCCCGGCGGCCAGCCGGTGCCGCAGGGCCAGCCTGGCCCGCCGCTCCGCCACGTCGATGTACCGGGGCTCCCCGCCCATGAGACCTCCGCCCGTAGTAGTGCCTGACGGCATCCTGCCCGACACCACTGACACCGGGCCCTCGTGCTGAGGAGTTCCGCAGGGCCCGAGGGGTCCCGCGGGGTCGCTCAAGGACCTCGCTCACAGGCCGGGGGCGCCCCACACCGGGAACCAGCGGCTCAGGTCCGGCTCGATGCGCAGATCGTCGGCCAGGGTCGCCTTCACCCGGAGTTCCAGCGGGTTGTCGCGCCGCTGCGCCTGGCCGGCCAGCGACGCGAACGGGTAGAAGGTGCCCCGCTTGTACAGGTACACCAGCGCCAGCCGCCGGTCGGCGTCGTCCTGGAAACCGGCCAGGGAGCACAGGAGCTGGGGGCCGAAGCCGTTGACCTCCATCGCGCTGTTCACCGCGTGCAGGTCGTTGACCAGCTCGGGCAGCTGGTCGGGAGTGCGGCGGGAGACCAGCCAGGAGTAGCCGTAGGAGTCCTGGGACAGCTCCACGGGCGGCCCCCCGCGCTCGGCGTCGGCGTCCAGCAGGGCCTGGACCTCGCGGTGCGTCTGCTCGAAGGCGGCACCCTCGACCGTGGCGAAGCACACCGCGCCCTGCCCGGTCGGGGTGAAGCCGGCCGCCGCCTGAAGGGTGATGGCCGCCGACGGCAGCGCGAACAGCTGGTCCAGGTCGGGCAGGGCGGGTTTGGTACGGCCGAGCAGAATGTCCAGGAGCCCCATCCTCAGCCCGCCTTCCCCGGCGTCGCGGCCTCGCCCAGCTCGGTGGAGATCTGCGCCAGCTGCTCCAGCCGCCGCTCCAGTGTCGGGTGGGTGGAGAACAGCCGGGAGATGCCGGGCTCGGAGCCCAGCGCCGGCGTGAAGTAGAAGGCGTTGAAGGCCTGTGCGGTGCGCAGGTCCTCGGACGGGATCCGCCCGATGTCACCTGTCACTTTGGTGAGCGCGGCGGCCAGCGCCGAGGGCCGTCCGGTCAGCAGCGCCGCCGCGCGGTCCGCGGCCAGCTCCCGGTATCGCGACAGCGCCCGGATCAGCAGGAAGCTGATCGCGTACACGGCCGCCGAGACGCCCATCACCATGGCGAACAGGACGAGGGTGTTCTGGTCCTTGCGCCCGCGCCCGCCGAAGAGCTCCGAGTAGAAGGCGAACCGCACGACCAGGCCCGCGACCACGCCGAGGAACGAGGCCACCGTGATCACCGCGACGTCCTTGTGCGCCACGTGCGACAGCTCGTGCGCGAGCACGCCCTCCAGCTCGGCCGGTTCCAGCCGCCGCAGCAGCCCCGTGGTCACGCACACCACGGCGTTGTCCGGGTTCCGCCCGGTCGCGAACGCGTTCGGCATGTCCATGCTGGACACGGCGACGGTCGGTTTGGGCATGTCCGCCATGGCGCACAGCCGGTCGACCACCGCGTGCAGCTCGGGATATTCCTCCCGCTCCACCACCCGGCCGTGCATCGCGAACAGGGCGATCCGGTCGGAGAACCAGTACTGGGCGGCGAGCACGCCGGCCGCGATCACCACGACCAGCACCCAGGACTTCAGCAATACGATCAGTACGGCCACGAACGCCACGTACAGCAGCCCGAGCAGGAACAGCGTGACCCCCATGCGCACGGTCAGCCGTCGGTCGCTCCGGAAGCGGCTCTGCATCTTGCATCACCCCGCAGTCAAGGCACTCGTCCCGCCATCCAGTGTGCACCTGCGGATGCCCATGAAGCGGTCCTGATCGGCTCCAGGAGGGGCAAAAGCCGCCTGTGAGTCCGCGTGCGCGCGGGGTGCGCGAGCGGCCTCCCCGGCCTCGGAAGACTCGGAGGCCCCTCAGAAGACTGGGAGGACTCAGAGGCGGCCGTGCGTCTGCGCGTACCCGAGCAGCACGATCACCGCGGCGACGCAGCCGAGGACCACGACCGTGGATATCCACGACGAGCGGCGCGGTGCGACCGGGTCCGGGTCGGCGCGGAACGGGACCGGCCCCGGCGGACTGTGCTTCCACCGCGCGGCGAGCATACGGGCACGGGCGGACGGCTCCTTGTGCTCGGCGGCGCGCGCCCACCGATGATCGAACTCCCGCTCAAGGTCGTCGTTCTCGGTCATCCCCGTTACCTCTCCGGTCCTTATCCGTCCTTGATACCGACGAGGAATCATCCCCTGACTGCGGGAGTGCTGTGAAGCGATCGTCACTGTGAGGCGATCGCTCGAGATGCTGTGTGCTCGCCGGGAAGCTAGCCTCTATGGGTGAGGGCGGCGGTCCGGGAACAGGCCCGGCGTCGACCGAAGACCCTGCTCACGGGGCTGACAGCGCGACCGCGCGAGCCCCGCCGCCTGTACTCGGGCCAACACCTACGACCGCGCCGCCGAACCCTTTCCGGCTGCGGCTGCGGCCCTGCTTCTCGTGCCCGAAAACGCACGAGGGGGTGGAAAGGAAGGTATTTCCATGAAAGCACAGCGCGCAAGGCGTCTCCTCGCAACGTCCGCTGTCGGTGTTCTGATGGCGGCCGGCACCGCCCTCGGCGCGGCGGGCACGGCCTCGGCAGCGACCCCGGCTACGACTCCGGCCCATCTCTCCACTGTCTCCACCAGCGTCACCCACGGTGGCGGTTGCGGGTGGTCCCGCTGGTGCGGCGGTTACAGTCGCGGCGGCTTCTTCGGCCCCGGCTACGGCGGCTACGGCGGCTACGGCTTCGGGGGCTACGGCGGCTACGGCTTCGGTGGATACGGCGGCTACGGCTTCGGCGGCAGCACGGTGG
Source organism: Streptomyces sp. NPDC093064 (assembly GCF_044754605.1). Taxonomy (NCBI): domain Bacteria; kingdom Bacillati; phylum Actinomycetota; class Actinomycetes; order Kitasatosporales; family Streptomycetaceae; genus Streptomyces; species Streptomyces sp. NPDC093064. The sequence goes on along the minus strand of NZ_JBIVPK010000007.1, from coordinate 243,998 downwards.
TGGTCGTGGTCCGCTGACGGACAACACGGCCAAGGGCCGCCCCCCGGTACCCGGGGGGCGGCCCTCACCATGACGCCTGCCGATCGGACATCGACCAGACGCCGCAGACGCCGATCACACGTCGAAACAAGCGCCGGCGTCCCCGCGTACCTGCGGAGGCCCGCACGATCAGTGGACGTCTGTCCCGAGCGGGTCCTGGGTGGTACCCGTGGTGACACGGAGCAGCTCTCGCCGCGGTCGCCTCGGGGGCGATCGTGCCTGACGCGAGAGAGGTCGGGATTGGTGTGAAACTGGGCGCGGAAGGTGGTGATCCCCGTGTCGGACCCACCGCATGCGTCCGCGGTTCCCGACGCCGCCGTCGACGAGAGCCGGCTGGAAGAGCTGATCATCGAGGCGCAGACGGCCCTGCCCGTCGAACTGCCCGCCCTGGCGAACCGGTGCGCCTCAGCCCTCGGCCTGGACACCGCGCTGATCTACCTCATCGACCTGCAGCAACGGCTGCTCATCCCACTCGACGAGGCCTTGGAGCCGCTGCCGGTGGCCGACTCGCCGGCCGGCAGGGCGTACCGCACCATCTCCCCGCAGGTGGCCGACGCCGGCCACGGCGTGATCGTATGGATGCCTCTGGTGGACGGCGCAGAGCGGCTGGGCGTGCTGGCGGTACGGATCGCCGCGCTCGACGGGGTGCGTATCCGCCGCAGCCGGATGCTGGCCCATCTGTTCGCCATGCTGATCACCTCCAAGCGCGCCTACAGCGACTGGCTCGCCGCCCGCACCCGCATTACGACCATGCGGTTGCCCACCGAGATGCTGCGGGCCTTCCTGCCACCCCACACCGTCGGCAGCAGCAAATGCGTCTCGACCGCGGTCCTGGAACCGGCGTACGACATCGCCGGCGACGCCTTCGACCACTCGGTGGTCAAGAACGTGCTGCACACCATGATCCTCGACTCCATGGGCCACGATCTGGCCTCCGGCCTGACCACGTCGGTCGCCATGGCAGCAGCGCGGAACACCCGCCGCGCCGGTGGCGAACTGGCCGACGTCGTCGGCTCCGTCGACCAGGCGCTCGCCCGGTGGCTGCCCGACCATTTCTGCACCGGCGTGCTGTGCCGCCTCGACGCGGAAACCGGGGTGCTGCACTGGGTCAACTGCGGTCACCCGCCGCCGCTGCTGATCCGTGCAGAGCGGGTGCTCGACGGGGCGCTGGACAGCCCCCCGCAGCCCCCGCTCGGCCTGGCCGGCGAACTCGCCCCGACAGCCCGGCAGGTACACCGGACGACGCTGAAACCGGGCGACCACGTCCTGCTCTACACCGACGGCGTTGTGGAGGCACGCGACACGGATGGACTGGAATTCGGCCTCGACCGGTTCACTGACTTCATCATCCGCTCCTCGGCCGCCGGCCAGCGCCCGGCCGAGGTACTACGGCTGCTCATCCACGCCATCCTCGATCAGCAGCCCAACCAACTGAGGGACGACGCGACCATCCTGCTGTTCGAATGGCGCCCGTAGCACCGGCAACGGATATTGCTTCGGTGTTCGGCGCCGCTGCTCGGCGTGCCGGGTGCGGACCCCGCCCTGGCGAATCCGATGCGCCGCCCTGAGCGGCGGCCCGGCGTAAGCCCTCGACAGCCGTTCGCGGTGCACGCTCCGAAACAAGGCCGTCGGCCGTGCCTCTCCGAACGGAGAAGAGCACGGCCGACGGCCCACAGGCGGCCCAGGGGAGCGGTTACCCGCACTGACCTGGGGTGATATCACACGTCGAAGTACAGCTCGAACTCGTGCGGGTGCGGGCGCAGCTGGAGCGGAGCGATCTCGTTCGTGCGCTTGAAGTCGACCCACGTCTCGATCAGGTCGGACGTGAAGACGTCGCCCTGGAGCAGGAACTCGTGGTCGTCCTCCAGGGCGTGGAGTACGGCCTCCAGCGAGGTCGGGACCTGGGCGACGTTGGCGTGCTCCTCGGGGGCCAGCTCGTACAGGTCCTTGTCGATCGGCTCGGCCGGCTCGATCTTGTTCTTGATGCCGTCCAGGCCCGCGAGCAGCAGTGCCGAGAAGGCCAGGTAGGGGTTGCCCGAGGAGTCCGGCGCGCGGAACTCCACGCGCTTGGCCTTCGGGTTGGAGCCGGTGATCGGGATGCGCATCGCGGCGGAGCGGTTGCGCTGCGAGTACACCAGGTTCACCGGGGCCTCGAAGCCCGGCACCAGGCGGTGGTACGAGTTCACCGTCGGGTTGGTGAAGGCGAGCAGCGCCGGGGCGTGCTTGAGGATGCCGCCGATGTAGTAGCGGGCGGTGTCCGACAGGCCCGCGTAGCCGGCCTCGTCGTAGAAGAGCGGATCGCCGTTGCTCCACAGCGACTGGTGCACGTGCATGCCCGAGCCGTTGTCGCCGAAGATCGGCTTCGGCATGAAGGTCGCCGTCTTGCCGTTGCGCCAGGCGACGTTCTTCACGATGTACTTGAAGAGCTGGAGGTCGTCGGCGGCGGCGAGCAGCGTGTTGAACTTGTAGTTGATCTCGGCCTGGCCGGCGGTGCCCACCTCATGGTGCTGGCGTTCCACCTGCAGACCGTTCTTCGCCAGCTCCAGGGAGATCTCCGCGCGCAGGTCGGCGAAGTGGTCGACCGGCGGGACCGGGAAGTAGCCGCCCTTGTAGCGGACCTTGTAGCCGCGGTTGTCCTCCACCGCGCCGGTGTTCCAGGCGCCCGCCTCGGAGTCGATGTGGTAGAAGGACTCGTTCTCGGCGGTCCGGAAGCGGACGTTGTCGAAGACGTAGAACTCCGCCTCGGGACCGAAGAACGCGGTGTCGGCGATCCCGGTGGACGCCAGGTACGCCTCGGCCTTCCTCGCCACGTTGCGCGGGTCACGGGAGTACTGCTCGCCCGTGATCGGGTCGTGGATGAAGAAGTTGATGTTGAGGGTCTTGTCCCGGCGGAACGGGTCCACACGCGCGGTGGACAGGTCGGCCCGCAGGGACATGTCGGACTCGTGGATGGCCTGGAAGCCACGGATCGAGGACCCGTCGAAAGCCTGCTCCTCGTCGGGGTCGAACGCCTCGGCGGGCAACGTGAAGTGCTGCATGACGCCCGGCAGGTCGCAGAAGCGGACGTCGATGAACTTGACGTCCTCGTCCGCGATGTACTGCTTGGCCTCGTCGGCGTTCTGGAACATCCAGCTCCTCCTACTCCCGACCGTCCCGCCGGGGTGGTAGATCGTTGTGCGGCCGGTGCGGTGGCACACGCTGGGCTCGACCCTAGGGACGGGTGATTTCCCGGGCGTGACCCGTTTGTTTCGCTGAAGTTAACCGGCTCGGGTGGCGGTCGCGGTCGCGGACACCCCGCCGACCCCCCTGATTCCAGCGTCGCAGTACGGTGGTCGGGTGGACAACAGGCAAGCAATGGGATCATGGCTGTCCGGGCCGCGCGCGGCCATGGAGGACGCCGGCGCGGACTTCGGCTACCGGGGCCGGCAACTGGGGCTGCCGGAGCAGGGGCCCGGCTCGATCGCCGGTCCGGGACGGCGGCTCGGCGCCCTGGCCTTCGACTGGGCGCTGTGCCTGTGGATCGCCTACGGCCTGATCACGCACGGCTACCACCAGGCCACGAGCAACTGGGCGCTGCTCCTCTTCCTGGCCCTCGGCATCCTCACCGTCGGCACCATCGGCTTCACGCCCGGCAAGCGCCTGTTCGGCCTGCGCGTCGTCGCCCTCGGCACCGGCCGCGTGCAGCCGCTGCGCGCCCTGCTGCGCACGGTCCTGCTCTGCCTGGCCGTTCCCGCCCTGATCTGGGACCGCGACGGCCGCGGTCTGCACGACCGGCTGGCGGGCACGGTGGAGGTGCGGATCTGACCGCGCGCTCGTACGGCGCGTGAGACGTCCCCACGACGACGGGGGCGCCCGGAGTGGTCTCCGGGCGCCCCCGTCGTCGTAGAAGGTGTCTGGGCGGGATCAGCGGGCCTTCGGGCCGCCCTTCGGCATCCGCATGCCCTTCGGCATCGGACCCTTCGGCAGCGGCATGTTGCTCATCAGGTCGCCGAGGGCGCGCAGCCGGTCGTTGGTGGTGGTGACCTGCGGGCCGGTCAGCACGCGCGGGAACTTCAGCATGGTCGTGCGCAGCTTCTTCAGCGGGACCTGGCCATCGCCGTCGCCCACGATCACGTCGTGCACCGGGACGTCCACGACGATCCGGTTCATCTTCTTCTTCTCGGCGGCGAGCAGGGACTTCACCCGGTTCGGGTTGCCCTCGGCGACCAGCACGATGCCGGCCTTGCCGACCGCGCGGTGCACCACGTCCTGGCTGCGGTTCATGGCCACCGCCGGGGTGGTGGTCCAGCCGCGGCCCACGTTGTCCAGGACCGCCGCGGCGGCTCCCGGCTGGCCCTCCATCTGCCCGAAGGCGGCGCGCTCGGCCCGGCGTCCGAAGATGATCGCCGTCGCGAGGAAGGCGAGCAGCAGGCCCAGGATGCCGAGGTAGACCGGGTGGCCGATCGCGAAGCCGATCCCGAGAAGGACACCGAAGGTGATGATGAAGACACCCGCGAGTACCAGACCGATCTTGTTGTCGGCCTTGCGGGTCATCTTGTAGGTCAGAGCGATCTGCTTCAGTCGCCCGGGGTTGGCAGCCTCGGCTGCGTTGTCCTTCCTCGCCATGCCACGAAGTCTACGTGGCTCCCGGAGCGGCCCACGACGGCAGTACCCGTACGGGCCCCGGGGCGGCGGGCGGAAAGGGGTGGGGAGCAGCGGTCAGGGGCCGACGGCGGGGAACTGGTCGAGGACGCGCTGCGCCTCGACGCGGTCCTTGGCCCGGCGCCGGTCCTCGAGGACGGAGTTCCAGGCGTTGCGGCGGGCGGTGCGCTGGCCGCTGCTCATGAGCAGGGACTCGACCGCGCGCAGTGCGTCGGTGACGGACGGAATCGCGGTGGCGCGAACGTGCGCGGCCTGCATGGGAAGTCCCCCTCATGACGGCTCTTGGTGTACGGGGTGTGAGTCCAGGGTCACTGCTTGGTGTTACCAGGGCGTGACCGGCCGGTCAAACACCGATGAAGCCTCGCGGGCGCGGGCCGAAAGGCTGACGCGGCCCTGACCGGGCCGCTCATCTGCGGCGACGGTCAGGACCGCGTCGTATCGGCCACTACCGGGCAGTAGGCTCTTGTGCCCGATTTCACACATTCTTCCGCCCGCTTGCGGGACGGGGGTGGTGACGGAGGGTCAGCCGTTGTCAGACCGCCTGGGCGGCGATGTAGGTGCCCCGCTTCTCGACGGCCATCTGGTACAGCCGCCCGGCGCGGTAGGAGGACCGTACCAGCGGACCCGACATCACGCCCGAGAAACCGATCTGCTCGGCTTCCTCCTTCAGCTCGACGAACTCCTGCGGCTTGACCCACCGCTCCACCGGGTGATGGCGCACCGACGGGCGCAGGTACTGGGTGATGGTGACCAGCTCGCAGCCCGCGTCGTGCAGCTGCTTGAGCGCCTCGACGACCTCCTCGCGGGTCTCGCCCATGCCGAGGATGAGGTTGGACTTGGTCACCAGGCCGAAGTCGCGGGCCTCGGTGATGACCTTCAGGGAGCGCTCGTAGCGGAAGCCGGGGCGGATCCGCTTGAAGATCCGCGGCACCGTCTCGACGTTGTGCGCGAAGACCTCGGGGCGCGAGTCGAAGACCTCGGCCAGCTGCTCGGGGACCGCGTTGAAGTCGGGGGCCAGCAGCTCGACCTTCGTACGACCGCTCTCACGGTCCGCCGTCTGCTGGTGGATCTGGCGCACGGTCTCGGCGTACAGCCAGGCGCCGCCGTCCTCCAGGTCGTCGCGGGCGACGCCGGTGATCGTGGCGTAGTTCAGGTCCATGGTGACCACGGACTCGCCCACGCGGCGCGGCTCGTCGCGGTCCAGGGCCTCGGGCTTGCCGGTGTCGATCTGGCAGAAGTCGCAGCGCCGGGTGCACTGGTCGCCGCCGATGAGGAAGGTCGCCTCGCGGTCCTCCCAGCACTCGTAGATGTTCGGGCAGCCGGCTTCCTGGCAGACCGTGTGCAGGCCCTCGCTCTTCACGAGGTTCTGCATCTTCGTGTACTCGGGACCCATTTTCGCCCGGGTCTTGATCCACTCGGGCTTGCGCTCGATGGGGGTCTGGCTGTTGCGGACCTCCAGGCGCAGCATCTTGCGTCCGTCGGGTGCGACTGCGGACACGACCGGCTCCCTGTAGCTTCGATTCTTCGGCGTACACCAGGGTACGCCCGTGCTTGTTGCGCCCTGTCGGTGAGGCCAACCTGCGGGCCTGGGGGATCATTCCCCCGCGCGGGCCCCGGTCAGGCGGTGGCCCGCTCGATCTCCCGCGGCTTCGGGTCCGCGTTCTGCAGGACGTCCCGCAGGTGCCGTTCGACGACCGGCAGCACCTCTTCGATCGTGACGTCCCGGCCGAGCTCGGCCGCCAGCGAGGCGACGCCGGCGTCCCGGATCCCGCACGGGATGATCTTGTCGAACCACTTGTTGTCCGGGTTCACGTTCAGAGCGAAGCCGTGCATCGTGACGCCCTTGGCGACCCGGATGCCGATCGCCGCGATCTTGCGGTCCTCGCGGCGCTGGCCGGCGTTGGAGGGGGCGTACTCCGGGCCGTTCAGACGAGGGTCGAACTCCTCGTCGGCCAGGCGCGGGTCGAAGTCCAGGGACAGCCCGCCCAGGGCGGGCCGCTGCTCGACCGGGTCGCCCAGCACCCACACGCCGCTGCGGCCCTCGACGCGGGTGGTCTCCAGGCCGAAGTCCGTGCAGGCGCGGATCAGAGCCTCTTCCAGGCGGCGCACGTGGGCCACCACGTCCACCGGGCGGGGCAGCTTCTGGATCGGGTAGCCGACCAGCTGGCCGGGACCGTGCCAGGTGATCTTGCCGCCGCGGTCCACGTCGATGACGGGTGTGCCGTCGAGCGGGCGCTCGCTGTCCTCGGTCCGCCGGCCGGCCGTGTAGACCGGGGGGTGCTCCAGGAGCAGCACGGTGTCGGGGACCTCGTCCGCGAACCGGGCGGCGTGCACCCGGCGCTGCTCGTCCCAGGCCTGGACGTAGTCAACGGCCTCGGCACCGAATCCCATGCGGACGAACCGCAGCTCACTCACGGCAAACGCCTCCCCGGAAAGTGGTAAGGCACGAAACGTGCCCACGTCACTGTACGTCCGGCCGGCACGCGTCAGCCCCGCGGGCAATCCTCACACGATCGGATGAATGGTGGTCGAACTCTGCGGTCAGTTGCTCACTCTCCGCTACATTCGCGCCGTTCATGAGGCCATAAGGGCTGCTCACAGGCAATCCGGGCACCACGCGGCCGCGTGGCTGCCCGAGAGGCAGGAGACCGCACCGCAGATGACGGAACGACCCGCGCAACGCACTCCCAACCGCCAGCTCGCCGCGCTCATCGCAGAGGCGGGGTTCTCCAACGCGGGTCTGGCCCGTCGCGTCGACCAGCTCGGCCTCGAACACGGGCTGGACCTGAGATACGACAAGACGTCGGTCACCCGCTGGCTGCGCGGCCAGCAGCCTCGGGGCACCACGCCCGCCCTCATCGCGGAGGTCTTCACCCGGCGTCTGGGCCGCCGCCTGACCGCGCAGGACCTCGGCTTGGACGCCTGCGCCCCGGTGTACGCGGGGCTGGAGTTCGCCGCCACCCCGGAGGAGGCCGTCGACATCGTCGGCGGGCTGTGGCGCAAGGACTGCGGCAGCCATGCCGAACTGCGCAGGATCGCCTTCACCCCGGCAGGTCTCGTCGTGCCCAGCCGGGACTGGCTGATCGGCCGGGCCGACGACCGGGTCGCCCGCGCGGAGGCACCGGCCACCCGGCTCCTCGCCCAGGGGCACCCGGACCGGTCCGCCCTCGTCGTGCCCGACTTCTCGGCGCCCGGCGTGCCACGGCAGCGCGGCCGGGCCGAACGGGGTCCGGCCGGGCGAGAGGCGGGCCTGAAGGTCACCGCCGGCGACATCGCCGCCCTGCGCTCGGTCGGCGAGCTGTTCCGCACCCTCGACGACCTGTACGGCGGCGGCCACGCCCGCCAGGCCCTGGTGCGCTACCTGGAGCACGAGTGCGAGCCGATGCTGCGCGGCACCTACGGCGAGCAGACCGGCCGCCGGCTCTTCGGGGCCGCCGCCGACCTGACCCGGCTGGCCGGCTGGACGTCGTACGACATCGCCGCGCACGGGCTCGCCCAGCGCTACTTCGTGCAGGCGCTGCGGCTCGCCCAGGCCGCCGGGGACCGGCCCTACGGCGCCTATGTGCTGGTCACCATGAGCCGGCAGGCCGTCTACCTCGGACACGGGCGGGAGGCCGTGCAGCTCGCACGGGTGGCCCAGCAGGGGCTCGGCGGCTCCGCCCCGCCCGCCGTGCAGGCGCTGCTGCACGCCGCCGAGGCGCGCGGGCACGGCGTGCTGGGCGAGGTGCGCGCCTGCACCGCGTCCCTGGTGCGCGCCGAGCGCTCCCTGGAGGCGGCCCGGCCCGGGGACGAGGTGCCCTCCTGGGCGCGCTTCGACGAGGCCCAGCTGGCCGACGAGTCCGGGCACTGCCACCGGGACCTCCAGCAGTACCGGGCCGCCGCGCAGCACGCCGAACGCGCCCTGCGGCTGCGCGCCCCGGCGCACGCCCGCAGCCGGCTGTTCTGCCGGGTGGTCCTGGCCACCGCCCGCCTCGGCCTCGGCGACCTGGACCAGGCCTGCCGCCTGGCCGCCGAGGCGGCGACCCAGGCCGCGGACATGCGCTCGGTCCGGGCGGTGGAGTACGTCAAGGACTTCGAACGCCGCCTGGAACCGTACAAGGACGCGACACCCGTACGCGGCTACCGGGACAGGGTGGCGGCACTGGGCTGAGTCTCGGGGACGAGGCGGCGGCGTTGGGTTGAGCCCCGGGGGGCAAAGGTGGCGGAGCTGGGTTGAGCCCCCCGGGGCGTGGCGGCGGTGTTGGGGCGAGTCCCGGGACAACGGCAGTGGCGTTCGGTCGAGTCCCGGGACGGGGTGGCGGTGTCGGGCTGGGGCTTTCGATCAGGCGGCGGCTGTCGGCTCTGTTGCTGTCGGGTCCGCCCGGTCCATCGGGCGGCCGGCTCCCAGGTCGCCCAGGATCGCCGCGGCGGCCCGGTGGGCCGAGTGCAGCGCGCCCTGGACGGTGCTGGTGTCCCGGTGGTCGCCGCACACGTACAGGCCCGCCAGCAGCCGCACCGGGCGCCGCGGATCGTGCGGGGGCCGCATCGCGGGGACGGCCTCGCGGGTGTGGTGCACGGCCAGCGTCTCCCACCGGGTGGTGGAGGTGCCGTAGAGGCGGGACAGATGGCGGCGTACGGCCGTGTCGATGTCGGCCGGGGGCACGCCCAGGACCGTCGACGACACCAGGGCGCGGCCGGCGGGCGCGCGGGAGGGGTCGACGCGGCTGACCACCGCCGTGTGCGCCACCGGGCCGCCGCGCTCCGCGTCGAGCAGCAGGTACCCGCCCGTCTCCGGGGGCTCGTCGGTCGTGTGGTGGACCACCGTCACCGGGTGGAAGTCCGGTACGCGCAGCCCGGGCAGCAGCTCGGCGGCGGCACGCGCGTCGGTGGCGACCAGCACGGCCCGGCAGCGGATCTCACCGTGCTCGGCGGTGGTCACCGAGGTGGTGGAGACCGAGGTGGCCCGTACGCCGGTGTGCACGGTGCCGGGCGGCAGCGTGCGCGCGAGCAGCTCCGGCAGGACCTCGGCGCCGCCCTCCGGCAGGCACAGCCGGCCGGAGGCGAAGGAGTGCAGGGCCAGGTCCGCGCAGCGGCTGGACGTGGTGAGATCCGGGTCGCACAACAGGGCGGCGAGCAGCGGACGCAGGAAGCCGTCGACGGTGCGGGCGGGCAGGCCGCGGGCGGCCAGCGCCTGCTGGGCCGTCAACTCGGGGCGTGACAGCAGGCGTTCGACCGGCGTGGCGGCGATCCGGCCGAGCGCGGCGCGCAGCCGCAGCGGCGTGCCGATCCCGCGGCGGCCGGGCGGCGGACCGTCGAGGAACGACGTGGCGGACGACGGGGGAACGGACGGCCGGGAGAGGGACGCACGGGCGAGGGGCGACGGCCGGGGGAGCGGCGGACGGGGGGCGCTCGCCAGGGCGCGCACTACGTGAAGTGCGCTCCTCGCGCTCCCTCCGTGCGCCGGAGCGCCCGTACGGAGGTGCCGTCCGTCGCTGTGCAGCAGGACGCCCGGCGCGAAGGGACGCAGCACGAGCGCGTCGAGCCCCGGGCTCAGGGCCAGTTGGGGATACGACGTGTTCAGCAGCTGTCCGATCCGGTCGAGCCGGAACCCGTCGACCTTCTCCGTCGACATGCGGCCGCCCACGTAAGGGGCGGCCTCCAGGACCGCAGTCGTCACTCCTGCGCTGGTCAGTCGATGCGCTGCCGCGAGCCCGGCGACCCCGGCTCCCACGACGACGACGTCAGCCTGATACGCGGGCTCAAGCACGTGCCCCTCCTCGAGGTTGCGCGGCCGGTGGAGCGGTAATGCCCACGACCGGCGTCAGGAATACCCGAGTTCGCGTCGAGATTAGGACCGCACCGAGTCAGGGACAGTCGCGCATGGGCAGGGCACGGTCGCACGGCGGTCGCACACGGTCGCAAGGTGTTCCGCGCGCGATCGCAAGGTGGCACGGCGAGCCGTCACAGGCGTCACAGCGCCGCACGGACGGCGTCCTCGATCCCCGGAAAGGCGAACGAGAACCCCGACTCCAGCAGCCGCTTCGGCACCACCCGCGCGCTGCCCAGCACATCGCCCGCCATCTCCCCGAGCACCGCGCGCAGGACCGGCGCCGGCACGGAGAACAGCGTCGGCCGTTGCAGCACCCGGCCCATGGCCGCGGTGATCTCACCGTTCGTCAGCGGCTGCGGCGCGGTGAGGTTGACCGGCCCGGACAGGCTCTCGGTGTCCAGCAGATGGCGCAGCGCGGCCACCTCGTCGTGCAGCGCGATGAACGACCAGAACTGCCGCCCGTCTCCCATCCGACCGCCCAACCCGGCCTTGAACAGCGGGAACAGCCGCGCCCATGCCCCGCCCTCACGGGCCACCACCAGTCCGGTGCGGGCGAACACCGTTCGGACGCCCGCCTCCCGCGCGGGAGCCGCGGCCTGCTCCCACTCGACGCACATCGCCGGCAGAAAACCGTCCCCGGGCGGCGCGTCCTCGTCGACGGCGCGCTCGCCGGTGTCGCCGTAGTAGCCGATCGCGCTGCCGCTGACGAACACCCGCGGGGGTGTGTCCAGGGAGGCGACGGCCTCGGCGAGCGCCGTCGTGCCGAGCACCCGGCTGTCCCGGATCGCCTTCTTGTACTCCTGCGTCCACCGGTGGTCGCCCACGCCCGCGCCCGCCAGGTTGACCACCGCGTCGCACCCGGCGAGCCCCGCCGCGTCCACGTACCGGCCGACGGGATCCCAGCAGACCTCGTCCTCGCCGCGGGCCGAACGGCGCACCAGGCGCACCACCTCGTGCCCGTCCGCGACCAGGGACCGCACCAGGGCACTGCCGATCAGACCGGACGCGCCGGCCACCGCGATTCGCGAACGTTCCATGCGTCCATCCTGCCCGCCGGGCCGCAGAAATCCCGGCGGTCCGGTCCGGTCCGCGCCGTAGAGTGACCGTCATGCCGGTTCCCTGCATACGCCACGCCACATTCGACGACGAGGACGGTCTCGGCCGGCTCGACCGTGAGACCTGGTCCACGGCGCACGCGGTCACCCCGCCCCCGCGGCAGCCCTACGAGCCCTTCTTCACACACCGGTCGGGACCGCGCGACCACCTGGTCGCCGAACTCGGCGGCCGGCTGGTCGGCTACATCCGCCTCGGCTTCCCCACCGAACTGGCGTCGAACGCGCACGTCCGGCAGATCCGCGGACTCGCCGTGGCCGAGGAGGCCCGCGGCAGCGGGGTGGGCCGCGCCCTGCTGCACGCCGCCGTCGAGGAGGCCCGCCGCCAGGGCGCCCGCCGGATCACCCTGCGGGTACTGGGCCACAACACCCCCGCTCGCAAGCTGTACGAGTCCGAGGGCTTCGTGGTGGAAGGCGTCCAGCCGGAGGAGTTCCACCTGGACGGCGCCTACGTCGACGACGTCCTCATGGGCCGCTTCCTCTGAGCCGCGGGGCCCGACGGAAGGCCCTGAGTCAACGGAAGGCCCTGGATCACGAGGTCACCAGCCGGCCCGTGTCCACCGGCGCGGTCGCGTGCGCCGCCCGCTGCGCGTCCGGGGCGACCTCGGCCGCCGTCAGGACGTATCCCGTCTCGTTGTCGGAGGTGGAGCGGGCGAAGACCACGCCGAAGACCCGGCCGTCCGTGGTGAGCAGCGGACCACCGGAATTGCCGGGGCGGACCGTGGAGCGGATCGAGTAGATCTCCCGGGTGACCGTGCCGTTGTTGTAGATGTTCTGGCCCGTCGCCTCGATCCGGTTCGCGACCGTCGCCGCCTGGAGGTTCAGGTCGCCGTCCTGCGGATAACCCGCGACCACCGCCGAGTCGCCGCGCCCGGCGGTGTCGTCGAACCGCAGCACGGGGGCGTCCAGCCCGGGGACGTAGAGCACGGCCACGTCCCGGTGCGGGTCGAACAGCACCACCCGGGCCTCGTACGACCGCCCGACGCCGCCGATCCGTACGGCCGGATCGTCGATGCCCGCCACCACGTGCGCGTTGGTCATCACATGCTCCGGCGCGTACACGAACCCGCTGCCCTCGCGGCCCTGGTTGCCCGCGGCTCCCTCGATCTTGACCGTGCTGAACCGGGCGGCGTTCGTCGCGCTCTCCGTCACGCTGTCCCCGGAGGGCCGGGCGACGCCTGCCGCCGGCTCGTTCTCGAAGGGGTTGAAGACCTGCGGGAAGCCCGCCTCGGTCAGCGCGGAGGTGGCACGCGAGAACCAGGCCGGGGTGGTGTCCGGCATCGCGTTCTGCACGGCGCCCAGAAGCCTGGAGTCGCGTATCGCCGACGTCACCACCGGGGAGGAGGAGGCGGCCAGGACGCTCGCCGCCACCCAGGCCACGATCAGCACCGCCACCGTGTTGGCGGCGGCCCCGCCGATGCCGTCGGCCACCCGCAGCGGCCCGCGGTCCAGCTCGCGCCGCAGCCGCAGCGCCAGACGGCCCGCCAGTTCGTGCCCCACCACGGCCGGCACCAGGACCGTGAACACGGCGGTGACCGTCGCCGTGGTCGTCCCGCGCGTGACGAAGTCCATCACCCACGGCAGGATCCACACGCCGACGACGGCACCGCCGACGAAACCGGCCAGCGAGACGCAGCCGGCCACCAGTCCCCGCCGGTAGCCGGACGCGGCGTAGACGAGGATCACCAGCACCAACAGCAGGTCGAGCAGGTCCACTCACGCCGCCTTTCTCCTCGGATCCACACATACGCGCGGGACGGGTCCAGTGATCAGCCACGCGCACGTGGATCCGGGGACCGGCCACGCGTACGTGTACCACCAGAAACGTCCTGGACCGGGACGATGGTTCCACCAGGTGGCAGAGCGCACATCGCGGACGGACCGGAACCGCTCGAGGGTGGGCTCATGCGTGTTGTGCGAAACGCCGGGCGGGCGCGCGGCCCGCGTCCGGAGCGACCGCGCCGCGCTCTCGTGGCGCTCCTGTGCTGCCTGCCGGGCGTCGCCGCCGCCGGCGCGCTGCTGCTGTACGTGTCCGGCTCCGGACGGACGACGTCCGTGTCCGTGCCCGCCGCCGTGCCCCGTCCGGCGGCCCCGGCGCACGACGCGCCCCGGCCGCGGATCGTGCCCCGCTCGGCCTGGCTGGACGCCACCGTGAGGCACGCCCAGCCGCCCCCGCGCTACGACGACAAGGTCGTCGCCGTCTTCGTGCACCACACCGACTCGCCGAACGGCTACGCCTGCGCCGACACCCCGAGCGTCATCCGCCGCCTGTACGCCGGGCAGACCGGCGCCCGCGCGTGGGACGACATCGGCTACAACTTCCTCGTCGACCGCTGCGGCACGATCTACGAGGGCCGCGCCGGCGGAGTCGACCGCGCCGTCACCGGCGCCCACACCCAGGGCTTCAACCACCGCACGGCGGGCATCGCCGCCATCGGCACCTTCACGGCCGGGACACCCGTGCCGCGCGCCATGACCGACGCGATCGCCGCGCTGACCGCCTGGAAACTGGGCCTGGCCGGAGTCGACCCGCGCGGCAGCGTCAGCCTGGTCTCCAGCAACGGCCAGAGCCGCTACGCGTCCGGTGCCACCGTCCTGCTCCCCGCCCTGGCCGGCCACAGGGACGGGTTCAGGACCAACTGCCCGGGCGCCTCGCTGACCGTACGCCTCCCGGCGATCCGCGAAGCCGCAGCCCACCTCCAGGGCCGAACCTGAGCCGCCCTCTTGGCCTTCCTGGCCCACCCGGCCCACCTGGCCTTCCCGACCCACCGGGCGCACCCTGGCTTCCCGACCCACCGGGCCTACCGGGGGCGCCTGGCCTTCCCGACCCACCGGGCCCACCCGGCTTTCCTGGGCCTCTTGGCCCACCCGGCATTTCTGGGCTTCCTGGGCCCCTTGGCCCTCTGGGGCCTCCGGGCCCTCCGGGGCCTCCTGGCCCTCTCGGGTCCCGCGGGTCGCCTGGCCCTCCCAGGCCTCCCAGGTCTCTCGGGTCGCGCGGACCTCTCGGGTCTCTCGGGCTTCCAGGGTCTCTGGGGCCTCCTGGCCCTCTCGGGTCCCGCGGGTCTCTCGGGTCGCGCGGGCCTTTCGGGTCTCCCGGGCTTTGCAGGCTTCCCGGGTCTCCGGGGCCTCTTGGCCCGCCCGGGCCTCTTGGCCCTCTCGGGTTGCCCGGGTCGCTGGGGTCTCCCAGGCCTCTCGGTCCTCCCA
>NZ_JBIVPK010000007.1:206891-229095 GCF_044754605.1 Streptomyces sp. NPDC093064 | reverse complement strand
CAAGCCTCCCGGCCCTCCTGGCCCTCCTGGCCTTCCTGGCTCTCCTGGCTCTCCCGGGCCTCTTGGCCCTCTCGGGTTGCCCGGGTCGCTGGGGTCTCCCAGGCCTCTCGGTCCTCCCAAGCCTCCCGGCCCTCCTGGCCCTCCTGGCCTTCCTGGCTCTCCTGGCTCTCCCGGGCCTCTTGGCCCTCTCGGGTTGCCCGGGTCGCTGGGGTCTCCCAGGCCTCTCGGTCCTCCCAAGCCTCCCGGGCCTCTGGAGTCTCTTGGGTCTCTAGGCTCTCCTGGGCTTCCTGGGCTTCCTGGGCTTCCTGGGCTTCCTGGGCTTCCTGGGCTTCCTGGGCTTCCCGGGCCTCTGGGCTCACCCAGGCCTCCCGGCTCTCCCGGGCCTCCCGGACCACCGCCCAAGACGCCCCCGCGGGGGCCGTCACGGTAGGCCCGTGGGTGTCGGGAGTTGGTCGGAGGCGCTACTCACGGAACCGGTCCCACAGCTTCGGGTAGCGCTGGGCGAGCGCCCCGTCGTCCTCGAAGTCGACCGGGGTGCCCTCCGGTTCCGCCGGGGCGGCCGGGATGCCGAGGTCGGGGGCGACCGTGCCGGTGAGCTGCTCGTAGGCCTCGTCGGCCGCGTAGCCGAGTTCCTCGCCGTCGCCGTCGACCTCCTCGTCGAAGTCGTCCAGCAGCTCTGCGAGCGAGTCCGGATCGTGCAGGGCGCCCTCGAAGACCTCTCGGCCCTGGCCGATCAGCCAGCACCGGAAGAAGTCGAAGGCGTCGTCGCTTGCCCCGTCCAGGAGCACCCAGGCGGCGCCCCACAGGTCCCAGCGGTAGGCCCGGTTGTACCGGGACTCGAAGTGACGGGCGAAGTCCAGGACCACCTCGGGATCGCAGCCCAGCAGCCGCTCGACGAGCAGGTCGGCCTGCTCCTCCGGATCACCCTCGGCGGCCTCGCGGCTGCCGTCGATCAGCTCCCAGAACTCCGTCTCGTCCATCACGGCTCAAGCATCGGCCCTCGCGCCGGGGGGCGCACGCGGAATGCGGCGGGCCGTCAGGGGCGGTACAGCGCGGCCAGCCGTTCGGCGTCGCGCGCGAAACGCGCCCGCAGCGCCTCGGGGGCCAGCACCTCGACCTCCGGCCCGAGCGCCGTGAGCTGGGTGTGGGCGACCTCTTCGGACTCCACCGGCAGGGTCACCGTCACCCACCCGCTCCCGTCGCCGCCGGCCGCGGCCCCGACGGCCTCCAGCGCCGCCCGGGCCGGCACCGGCCCCACGGCGTGCGGCAGCCGCCGCAGGCCCTCCTCGGACAACCGCACCACCACCTCGGCCCGCAGGACGGACCGCGCGAACTGCGCGGCCCGCTCCTCCCAGAAGGCGGGCAGGTCGAAGCCGCCGTCCCGTTCGAAGCGCTTCTCCGCGCCGGCGTCCACGGCCGCGAAACGGTCCACGCGGTAGACCCGGAAGGAGCCGGGCCCCACGACCCGTGCGCACAGGTACCACACGCCCGCCTTGAGCACGAGCCCGTACGGCTCCAGTTCCCGCGCGACCTCCTCCTCGCCGCGCCGGTAGCACGCGGTGATCAGCCGGTCGTCCCACACCGCCTCCGCGACCGCCGGCAGCAGCTCGGGCGTCCTCGGCTCGCGGAACCAGTCGGGCGCGTCCAGATGGAAGCGCTGCGCCGCCGTACGGGAGGCGTCGCGCAGGGAGGGCAGCAGGGCCGCGGACACCTTCAGCCGGGCGGCCGAGGCGGCGTCCTCAAGCCCCATCTCGCGCAGCGCCCCCGGAACACCGCTGAGGAAGAGCGCCTCCGCCTCACCGCGGTCGAGCCCGGTCAGCCGGGTGCGGTAGCCGCCGACCAGCCGGTAGCCCCCGGCCCGCCCCCGGTCCGCGTACACCGGCACACCCGCCTCCGACAGCGCCTGCGCGTCCCGTGTGACGGTCCGCTCCGACACCTCCAGCTCCCGGGCGAGTTCGGCGGCGGTCATGGCGGGCCGCGACTGGAGCAGCAGCACCATTTTGATCAGACGGGCGGCACGCATACGGCCATCATGCCGGGGCCACCGACGACGAAGGGGCACGGCCTCGGCCGTACCCCTTCGTCGTCATGCGGCGTGCCTCACAGGCCGTACTTCTCCCGCGCCTCCTTGACCGCCGAGGCCTTCACCTCACCGCGCCGGGCGAGCTGGGCCAGGGCGGCGGCGACGATCGACTGCCCGTCGACGCCGAAGTGGCGGCGGGCGGCGTCACGGGTGTCCGACAGACCGAAGCCGTCGGCGCCCAGCGAGGTGTAGTCCTGCTCGATCCACTGCGCGACCTGGTCCGGGACCTGGCGCATGTAGTCGGAGACCGCGAGGACCGGGCCCTCGGCGCCCTGGAGCGCCCGGCGGACGTACGGCACCCGCTCCTCGCCGCGCAGCAGCGCCGCGTCGGCCTCCATGGCGTCCCGGCGCAGCTCGCCCCAGGAGGTCGCGGACCACACGTCGGCGGCCACGCCCCACTCCTCGGCGAGCATCCGCTGGGCGTCCAGCGCCCAGTGGATCGCCGTGCCGGAGCCGAGCAGCTGGATCCGCGGCGCGTTCGCCGGGACCGTCAGGCCCGCCGACTCCGCCGTGTTGAAGCGGTACAGGCCCTTGACGATGCCCTCGTCGACGCCGGGGACGGACGGCTTGGCGGGCTGCGGCAGCGGCTCGTTGTAGACCGTCAGGTAGTAGAAGACGTCCTGGTCCTCGCCCGGCTCGGCCTGGCCGTACATGCGGCGCAGACCTTCCTTGACGATGGCCGCGACCTCGTAGGCGAACGCCGGGTCGTAGGTCAGCGCGGCCGGGTTGGTCGCCGCGATGACCGGCGAGTGGCCGTCGGCGTGCTGCAGACCCTCACCCGTCAGCGTGGTGCGGCCCGCGGTGGCGCCGACCAGGAAGCCGCGGCCGAGCTGGTCGCCGAGCTGCCACATCTGGTCGGCCGTGCGCTGCCAGCCGAACATCGAGTAGAAGATGTAGAAGGGGATCATCGCCTCGCCGTGCGTCGAGTACGACGACGAAGCGGCGATGAAGTCGGCCATCGAACCGGCCTCGGTGATCCCCTCGTTGAGGATCTGGCCGTTCTTGGCCTCCTTGTAGTACATCAGCTGGTCGCGGTCGACCGGCTCGTACGTCTGGCCCTTGGGCGAGTAGATGCCGAGCGAGGGGAACAGCGACTCCATGCCGAAGGTGCGCGCCTCGTCGGGGACGATCGGCACCCAGCGCTTACCGGTCTCCTTGTCGCGGACCAGGTCCTTGACCAGGCGGACGAACGCCATGGTGGTGGCCACGCTCTGCGAGCCGGAGCCCTTGTCGAAGGCGGCGAACGCCTTGTCGGCGGGGGCGGGCAGCGGCGCGACCGGGTGGACGCGGCGGGCCGGGGCCGGGCCGCCGAGCGCCGCGCGGCGCTCCTGGAGGTAGCGGACCTCGGGGGAGTCGGCGCCGGGGTGGCCGTAGGGGACCTGACCGTCGGCGAAGGCGCTGTCCGGGATGGGCAGGTCCAGCAGATCGCGCATCTGCTTGAACTCGTCCGCCGTCAGCTTCTTCATCTGGTGGTTGGCGTTCTTCGACGCGAAGCCCGTACCGAGGGTGTGGCCCTTGACCGTCTGGGCCAGGATCACCGTCGGGGCGCCCTTGTGCTCCAGGGCGGCCTTGTAGGCGGCGAAGACCTTGCGCGCCTCGTGGCCACCGCGCGAGAAGTGGAAGCACTCGATGATCTTGTCATCGCTCAGCAGCTTCGCCATCTCGGCCAGCGCCGGGTCGGCCCCGAAGAAGTCCTGGCGGATGTAGGCGGCGTCGCGGGTCTGGTACGTCTGGATCTGCGCGTCCGGTACCTGGCGCAGCCGGCGTACCAGCGCGCCCGTGGTGTCCAGGGCGAACAGCTCGTCCCAGGCGGAACCCCACAGCGTCTTGATCACGTGCCAGCCGGCGCCGCGGAAGAGGGCCTCCAGCTCCTGCACGATCTTGAAGTTGGCGCGGACCGGGCCGTCCAGGCGCTGGAGGTTGCAGTTGATGACGAAGGTGAGGTTGTCCAGGCCCTCGCGGGAGGCGAGCGTCAGCGCGGTGGTGGACTCCGGCTCGTCCATCTCGCCGTCACCGAGGAACGCCCAGACGTGGGAGTCGGAGACGTCCTTGATACCGCGGCTGGTCAGGTACCGGTTGAACCGGGCCTGGTAGATGGCGGAGATCGGGCCGAGGCCCATCGACACCGTCGGGAACTCCCACAGCCAGGGCAGGCGGCGCGGGTGCGGGTAGGACGGCAGGCCGTTGCCGCCGGCCTCCTGGCGGAAGTTGTCCAGGTGCTGCTCGGACAGCCGGCCGTCGAGGAAGGCACGGGCGTAGATGCCCGGCGAGGCGTGGCCCTGGATGTACAGCTGGTCGCCGGAGCCGTCGCCCTCCTTGCCGTGGAAGAAGTGGTTGAAGCCGGTCTCGTACAGCCACGCCGCGGAGGCGAAGGTGGCGATGTGACCGCCGACGCCGTACTTGCTGCCGCGGGTCACCATCGCCGCCGCGTTCCACCGGTTCCACGCGGTGATCCGGGCCTCCATGGCCTCGTCACCGGGGACGGCCGGCTCGGCGGCGGTCGGGATGGAGTTGACGTGGTCCGTCTCGAGAAGCTTGGGCAGGACGACGCCGGCGCCCTCGGCGCGCTCCAGCGTCCGGCGCATCAGATACGCCGCACGGTGCGGCCCGGCCGCCTTGGTGACGGCGTCCAGGGAGGCCTGCCATTCGGCGGTCTCCTCGGGGTCGCGGTCCGGGAGCTGATCGAGCTCGCTCGGCTGGATGGCGTTGGGGTCGGTCATGTCGCCGCCTTCCTCAGTCGAAGGGGGTTCCCTCATCGGTAAGGGTTCGGGGTGCCCTAGGTCTTTGGCAGGACAGGGCATGAGGCTCTGGTGGAAGCCCAGCGGAGACTCTAACTCCCTGATCGATGATCGATCAAAGGGTTCAAGCGTAAAACCCTTCGATTTCGAGAAAGTCGGCACCCGGTGCCTTGGAAACGGGCACGCGGTGCCGACTTTTCGAAGGGTTTTCGCAGGTGAGCGTACAGGTGCTCGGCTGCCTCAAGCGCGCGGCGCGCAGCCGAGAACGTGCGACTTGACCAGTTCGGCGATCCGCGGATCCCGCCGCTTGAACGCCTGCACCAGTTCCTCGTGCTCCTCTGCGTACGACTGCTGGACCGTCCCCAGCCAGCGGATCGACAGCGCGGTGAACACCTCGATGCCCAGGCCCTCCCAGGTGTGCAGCAGCACCGAGTTCCCGGCCGCGCGGACCAGCTCGCGGTGGAAGGCCACCGTGTGCCGCACCTGGCCGGTGCCGTCGGACCTGCGGTCGGCCTCGTACAGCGCCGCCACGTGCGGTTCCAGGGCCGAGCAGTCGTCCGCCAGCCGCTCGGCCGCCAGCTCCGCCGCGATGGCCTCAAGACCGGCCCGGACCGGGTAGCTCTCCTCCAGGTCGGCGGCGGTCAGGTTGCGCACCCGCACGCCCTTGTTCGGCGCCGACTCGATCAGCCGCAGCGACTCCAGCTCGCGCAGCGCCTCCCGCACCGGCGTCTGGCTGACCTCCAGCTCGGTGGCGATCCGCCGCTCCACGATCCGCTCGCCCGGCTTCCAGCGCCCGCTGACGATCCCCTCCACGATGTGCTCGCGGATCTGTTCGCGCAGCGAGTGGACGACGGGCGCGGTCATGGAGGGCTCCTTCAAGGGGGGACCCACGGGCCCCCGGGGGGCGTTCGACGTTTAGACAATACGGCTGTCAGCGTCCGGCGGAAGGGCGCATACGGGCGCTTTCGTGCAGGTGAGACGAGACTTACACGCCGTCATGGCCAAGAAACGGCAAACGCGACGCCCCCGCCCGGAAGGTTCCGGACGGGGGCGCCGTACTGCTGGGTCCCGGGTGACGGGATCAGAGGCCGAGCTCGACCTCGAACTCGCCCGCCTCCAGGATCGCCTTGACCGCCGTCAGGTAACGGGCCGCGTCGGCGCCGTCCACCAGGCGGTGGTCGTAGGAGAGGGTCAGGTAGGTCATGTCGCGGACGCCGATGACCGTGCCCTCCTCGGTCTCGATGACGGCCGGGCGCTTGACGGTGGCGCCGATGCCGAGGATCGCGACCTGACCCGGCGGCACGATGATCGTGTCGAACAGCGCGCCGCGCGAACCGGTGTTGCTGATGGTGAAGGTCGCACCGGACAGCTCGTCCGGGGTGATCTTGCTGGCCCGGACCTTGCCCGCCAGGTCGGCGGTGGCCTTGGAGATACCGGCGATGTTGAGGTCACCGGCGTTCTTGATGACCGGGGTCATCAGGCCCTTCTCGGAGTCCACCGCGATACCGACGTTCTCGGTGTCGAAGTAGGTGATGGTCCCCTCGGCCTCGTTGATCTTGGCGTTGATGACCGGGTGGGCCTTCAGCGCCTGGGCGGCGGCCTTGACGAAGAACGGCATCGGGGAGAGCTTGACGCCCTCGCGCGCCGCGAACGAGTCCTTGGCCTGGGCGCGCAGGCGCATCAGGCGGGTCACGTCGACCTCGACCACCGAGGACAGCTGGGCCTGCTCGTGCAGCGCCTTGACCATGTTGTCGCCGATGACCTTGCGGATCCGCGGCATCTTCACGGTCTGGCCGCGCAGCGGGGAGGCCTCCAGGACCGCGGCCTTCTTCGCCGGGGCGGCCGGAGCGGCCGCGGCCGGGGCGGCGGCGGCCTTCGCGGCCTCGGCCGCGGCGAGCACGTCCTGCTTGCGGATACGGCCGCCGACGCCGGTGCCCTTGACGGTGGCCAGGTCGACGCCGTTCTCGGCGGCGAGCTTGCGCACCAGCGGGGTCACGTACGCGCCCTCGTCGGTCGGCTGGGCGGCGGCCGGAGCCGCAGCCGGGGCCGGGGTGACCGGGGCGGGCGCGACCGGCGCGGGAGCCGGGGGCGCGGGCTGGACCGGAGCCGGAGCCGGAGCCGCGGGGGCTGCCGGAGCCGGGGCCGGAGCCGGGGCCGGAGCGGCGGCCGGAGCCGGGGCGGCCGGAGCCGGAGCGGCACCAGGGGCGCCGATGACGGCGAGCTTGGCGCCGACCTCGGCGGTCTCGTCCTCACCGACGACGATCTCCAGCAGCACACCGGAGGTGGGCGCCGGGATCTCGGTGTCGACCTTGTCCGTGGAGACCTCGAGCAGCGGCTCGTCGGCCTCGACGGTGTCGCCGACCGACTTCAGCCAGCGGGTGACGGTGCCCTCGGTGACGGACTCGCCGAGCGCGGGCAGGACCACGTCCGTGCCGGTGGCGCCGGCGGGGGCCGCCGGAGCCGCGGGGGCGGCCGGAGCCGCGGGGGCGGCAGCGGGGGCCGGGGCGGCCGGGGCCTCGGCGACCGGGGCGGGAGCCTCGGCGGCGGCCGGGGCCGGGGCCGCGGCGGGGGCACCGGAGCCGTCGTCGATGACGGCCAGCTCGGCGCCGACCTCGACGGTCTCGTCCTCGGCGACCTTGATGGAGGCCAGCACACCGGCGGCGGGGGAGGGGATCTCGGTGTCGACCTTGTCGGTCGAGACCTCGAGCAGCGGCTCGTCGGCCTCGACGCGCTCGCCCTCGGCCTTCAGCCAACGGGTGACAGTGCCCTCGGTGACGCTCTCGCCGAGCGCCGGAAGGGTTACGGAAACCGCCATGGTTTCGGTTGCTCCTAACGAATTACGGAAGTCTGTGTCGTCGCGCCCGATGACGTGAAGCGTCAGTCGTGGGAGTGCAGCGGCTTGCCGGCCAGGGCCAGGTGGGCCTCGCCGAGCGCCTCGTTCTGGGTCGGGTGGGCGTGGATGAGCTGGGCCACCTCGGCCGGCAGCGCCTCCCAGTTGTAGATCAGCTGGGCCTCGCCGACCTGCTCGCCCATGCGGTCGCCGACCATGTGGACGCCGACCACGGCACCGTCCTTGACCTGGACGAGCTTGATCTCGCCCGCGGTCTTGAGGATCTTGCTCTTGCCGTTGCCGGCCAGGTTGTACTTCAGGGCGACGACCTTGTCCGCGCCGTAGATCTCCTTGGCCTTGGCCTCGGTGATGCCGACGGAGGCGACCTCCGGGTGGCAGTACGTCACCCGCGGAACACCGTCGTAGTCGATCGGAACGGTCTTCAGACCGGCCAGACGCTCCGCCACCAGGATGCCCTCGGCGAAGCCGACGTGCGCAAGCTGGAGCGTCGGGACCAGGTCACCGACGGCGGAGATGGTCGGGACGTTGGTGCGCATGTACTCGTCGACGAGGACGTAGCCGCGGTCCATGGCGACCCCGGCCTCCTCGTAGCCCAGGCCCTGGGAGACCGGGCCGCGGCCGATGGCGACGAGCAGGACCTCGGCCTCGAACTCCTTGCCGTCGGCCAGGGTGACCTTGACCCCGTCCTGGGTGTACTCGGCCTTCTGGAAGAAGGTGCCCAGGTTGAACTTGATCCCGCGCTTGCGGAAGGCGCGCTCCAGCAGCTTCGAGGAGTTCTCGTCCTCGACCGGGACGAGGTGCTTCAGGCCCTCGACGATCGTGACGTCGGTGCCGAAGGACTTCCAGGCGGAGGCGAACTCGACGCCGATGACACCGCCGCCCAGGATGATCGCGGACTTCGGCACGCGGTCCAGGACGAGGGCGTGGTCGGAGGAGATGATGCGGTTGCCGTCGATCTGCAGGCCCGGCAGGGACTTCGGCACGGAACCGGTCGCCAGGAGGACGTGGCGGCCCTGGATCCGCTGCCCGTTGACATCGACGGAGGTGGGGGAGGACAGCCGGCCCTCACCCTCGATGTAGGTCACCTTGCGGGACGCGATGAGTCCCTGAAGGCCCTTGTACAGGCCCGAGATGACGTCGTCCTTGTACTTGTGGACGGCGGGCACGTCGATGCCCTCGAAGCTGGCCTTCACACCGAACTGCTCGCTCTCGCGGGCCTGGTCGGCGATCTCGCCCGCGTGCAGCAGGGCCTTGGTGGGGATGCAACCCCGGTGCAGGCAGGTACCGCCGACCTTGTCCTTCTCGATCAGGGCGACGTCCAGGCCCAGCTGCGCCCCGCGCAGGGCCGCGGCGTAACCACCGCTGCCACCGCCGAGGATCACTAGGTCGAAAACGGTGCTGGCGTCGTTCGCCACGTCACGTCCTCCATGCATGTGCGCCGTACGCCGGTCGTCGGTGACCGGCAGGCGGCTGGTGTCCGGCCGCTTGAGTTTCGGCCCTTCGGTGGGGGCCCTGTCCTGCCGACGCCCATCTTCGCACTTGTCGGGAGTGAACGAGACGCGGGGCTGGAGTGTGATACACCCCACGTCGCGTGGGCGCGAGCGGCGCCCACGCGGCACGGCCGTCGTCCGGCGTACCGGACGACGGCCGTGGGACGAATCAGCCGAGGTCGCCGGCGGCGGCGAGTTCGGCGAGACGCACGAGCGTGCGGACCGCCGAACCGGTGCCGCCCTTCGGCGTGTAGCCGAACGGACCGCTCTCGTTGAAGGCCGGGCCCGCGATGTCGAGGTGCGCCCACGTGATGCCCTCGCCGACGAACTCGCGCAGGAACAGGCCGGCGACCAGCCCGCCGCCCATGCGCTCGCCCATGTTGGCCAGGTCGGCGGTGGGGGAGTCCATGCCCTTGCGCAGGTGCTCCGGCAGGGGCATCGGCCACGCCGCCTCGCCGACCTCCTCCGCGGCCTCGTGGATGGCGGAGCGGAACGCGTCGTCGTTCGCCATGATCCCGAAGGTGCGGCTGCCCAGCGCCAGCACCATCGCGCCGGTCAGCGTGGCCACGTCCACGATCGCGTCCGGCTTCTCCTGCGAGGCGGCCCACAGCGCGTCCGCGAGGACGAGCCGGCCCTCGGCGTCGGTGTTGAGCACCTCCACCGTCTTGCCGCTGAACATGCGCAGCACGTCGCCGGGACGGGTGGCGGAGCCGGAGGGCATGTTCTCGGCCAGCGCCAGCCAGCCGGTCACGTTGACCTCGAGGCCGAGCCGTGCGGCGGCGACGACGGCGGAGAACACGGCGGCGGCACCGCTCATGTCGCACTTCATCGTCTCGTTGTGGCCGGCCGGCTTGAGCGAGATGCCGCCCGAGTCGTAGGTGATGCCCTTGCCGACCAGGGCCAGGTGCTTCTTCGCCTTGGGGCTCGTGTACGACAGCTTGACCAGCCGCGGGGCCGACGCCGAGCCGGAACCGACGCCCAGGATGCCGCCGTAGCCGCCCTTGGCGAGTGCCTTCTCGTCGAGCACCTGCACCTTCAGGCCGTGCTCCTTGGCCGCCTCCTGCGCGGCGGCGGCGAAGGCGGCCGGGTTCAGGTCGTTCGGCGGGGTGTTGATCAGGTCGCGGGCGCGGTTGAGCTCCTCGGACACGGCGGTGGCGCGCTCGACGGCCGCCTTGTACGCCTTGTCGCGGCCCTTGCCGCCGAGCAGCACGGCCTCGCCCAGCGGCGCCTTGCCGTTGCGGGACTCGGCGTCCTTGCCGTTCTCCTTGTAGCTGTCGAAGGAGTACGCGCCGAGCAGCGCGCCCTCGCCGACCGCGGCGGCGTCGGCGGCGTCCGTGACCGGCAGCGCGAAGCCGGCCTTCTTCGACCCGGCGAGGGCACGGGCGGCCGCACCGGCGGCCCGGCGCAGCGCCTCGGCGTCGTAACCGGAGTCCTTCTCGGGCCGCGGGCCGAGGCCCACCGCGAGCACGAGCGGGGCCTTGAAACCGGACGGCGCGGGCAGCTTGGTCACCTCGCCCTCGGCACCGGAGGCGCCGAGGGTCCCCAGGACGCCGGCGAGCTTGCCGTCGTACGCCTCGTCGACGGCCTCGGCGCCCGGTGCTACGACCAGGGCCCCAGACTTCGATCCAGAGTCCTTGGCGACACCGACCACGATCGCGTCGGCCCGCAGGCCGGGCGCCGCGGTGGTGCTGAGAGTGAGAGCAGTCACGGTGGTGAAATCTCGCTTCCCTGTGAAAGGTGGTTGGCCGAATTCGGGTGGGTCGACCGGGCCCGACCATAAGTCCTTCGTACGGTGCGGTCTTCACCCGGGCAGGCAAACACCCGGCACGAGCCTACGCGCGTCACGGCGCCGACGGCGGTGGCGGGAGGCCCGGACCATTGACCGGGTGGGCAACTTCCCTGCGCGGCAATGGAATCGGCGATGATCGTCGGATGTACGTCCGTCACGGCACCCAGGAGCCCGCCCGT
The DNA here is from genome assembly GCF_044754605.1 of Streptomyces sp. NPDC093064. NCBI lineage: Bacteria > Bacillati > Actinomycetota > Actinomycetes > Kitasatosporales > Streptomycetaceae > Streptomyces > Streptomyces sp. NPDC093064. Next base: position 217,965 of record NZ_JBIVPK010000007.1, on the reverse strand, counting down.
TGAGAGCACTGATCCCGCGCGTCCTCGCGCCGACTGCGGCACTCCTGCTGCTCGCGGGCTGCGCCGCCCACCAGGACGGTGCCGGCGGCGGCGACAGCCGCGGCGACGGTGCCGCCCGCCCGGCCGCCGGGCGCTGGCAGCCGCGCCCGGGCACGAGCTGGCAGTGGCAGCTCAGCGGCCGTCTCGACACCTCCGTACCGGCCGAGGTCTACGACATCGACGGCTTCGACCACTCGGCGGCCACGGTCGCCCGGCTGCACCGCGAGGGCCGCAGGGTGATCTGCTACCTCTCGACCGGCGCCTGGGAGGAGTTCCGGCCGGACGCGGGGAGGTTCCCGGCCTCCGTCCTCGGCCGGGGCAACGGCTGGAAGGGCGAGCGCTGGCTCGACATCCGCCGTACCGACGTCCTCGAACCCCTGATGGCGGCCCGCCTCGACATGTGCCGCGAGAAGGGCTTCGACGCGGTGGAGCCGGACAACATGGACGGCTACAAGAACCGCACCGGCTTTCCGCTGACGGCCGCCGACCAGCTCCGCTACAACCGCCTGGTGGCGAAGCTGGCCCACGACAGGGGCATGGCGGTGGGCCTGAAGAACGACCTGGACCAGATCCCGCACCTGGTGGCGGACTTCGACTTCGCGGTCAACGAACAGTGCGCCCAGTACGGCGAATGCGCCGAACTGGAGCCCTTCGTCGCGGCGGGCAAGGCGGTGTTCCACGCCGAGTACGAACTGTCGACGAGCCGCTTCTGCGCGCAGTCCCGGCGGCTGAGCCTCAGCTCGCTGCTGAAGAAGTACGAACTGGGGGCGTGGCGCCGGACCTGCTGAACCGCCCGGCTCAGCGCAGGGCCAGGACGACCAGCACCGTGGTGGCGGCCGTCTCGGCGAGCGCGCCGAAGACATCGCCCGTCACACCGCCGAAGCGGCGCGTGCAGTGGCGCAGGAGAAGTTCGGCGGCGGCCAGGGCGGCGACCACCGCCAGCGCCGTGAGCACACAGGCGTGGGCGCCGAAGAACGCGCCCGCCGCCGCGGCGGCCGCCCCGACCACGAGCGCCGCGCCGATCGCGCCCGGCACCGGGACCACCCCGGCGACCGCGGCCCCCAGCCCCTCCGGCCGTGCGGCCGGCACCCCGGTGCGGGCGGCCAGCGTCAGGACCAGCCGGGCGACCGTCGCCGAGACGACGGCGGCGAGCGCGCCGCGGGCCCAGGAGCCGTCGTAGGCCCGGGTCAGCGCGGCCACCTGGGCGAGCAGCACGAACACGAGCGTGATCACCCCGAAGGGGCCGATGTCCGACTGCTTCATGATCCGCAGCGCGTCCTCGGCGGGCTTGCCGCTGCCGAGCCCGTCCGCGGTGTCGGCGAGCCCGTCCAGATGCAGTCCGCGGGTCAGCGCGGCGGGCACGGCGACGGTGGCGACGGCGGCGAGCGGTGCGCCGACGCCGGCGAGGAGCAGCAGCAGTCCCACGGCCGCCGCCGCCACCCCGACCACGAGTCCGGCGAGCGGCGCGCAGAGCATCCCGCCGCGCGCCGCCTCACGGTCCCAGCGGCTCACCCTGACCGGAAGGACGGTGAGGGTGCCGAAGGCGAACCGCGGCCCGTGCGGCGAGGGGATCCTGAACACGCGGGCAGACTACGGGACCTGCGCCGGCCCCCCGGCGGGCGGGCGGGCGACCGGAGAAGGCGGCACACTGCCTACATGGGGCACTGGCTGGAGCGGAACATCGTCGAACCCGGCAAGCTGCCCCTGCTCCTGGCGCTGGCCGCCTTCGTCCTCACCTTCGTCGTCACCCGGGTGATCACCCGCCTGATCCGCGCCGGGAAGGGCCCCTTCGGCAACGTCAAGGCGGGCGGGCTGCACATCCACCACGCCGTGCCCGGCGTCGTCCTCACCATCCTCGGCGGTTTCGGGGTGGTCGCAGGCAGCGGCCGGCACGCCGCCGCGACGGCGGCCTTCGCGGTCGTCTTCGGCGTCGGCGCGGGCCTCGTCCTGGACGAGTTCGCGCTGATCCTGCATCTGGACGACGTCTACTGGACCGAGTCGGGCCGCAAGAGCGTCGAGGTCGTGGTACTCACCGCGGCGCTGGTCGCCCTGGTGCTCGCCGGTTTCTCCCCGTTCGGCGTCAACAACCTGTCCCAGGCCGAGTTGCAGGACCGCGGGGCGGTCATCACGAGCGTGGTCGTGAACTTCGTCTTCTCCCTGGTCGCCCTGAGCAAGGGCAAGGGCCGCATCGCCCTGTTCGGCGTGATCATTCCGTTCGTCGCGCTGTTCGGCGCGATCCGTCTGGCCCGCCCCGGCTCCTACTGGGCCAGGCGCTTCTACCGACACCGCCCGCGCGCCCTGGCCCGCGCCGGCCGGCGCGCCGACCGGCACGACCGCCGCTGGTCCGGCCCCCGCCGGGCGTTCCAGGACTGGATCGGCGGCAAACCGGACCAGCGGCCGGCCCGCCTGCCCGGGCGCAGATGACGCCGGGGCGCGTGGCACCCGGTGCCGGGCCGCCGACAGCGCGCACAGGAGCAGCACCCCCGCGATCGCCGCCAGGTGCTCCTTGCCGGCCAGGTTCTGCTTCAGCCCGACCTCAAGCGCCATGGCCGCGGTCACCGCGCCCGCCGTGACGTATGCCCCGTAGCGCCAGCCGACGTAGACCGCGAGGCCCACCACGGCCGCCGACGGGCCGGTGTCCACCACCTGCGCGTCCGTGCCGGGCAGGCCGAGCGGGTGGTGCGGGCCGAGGGCGACGCCCAGGCGCGCGTACAGGGTTCCGGAGAGCGTGGCGACGTAGGCGACGGCGAGGGTCCGCGGCCGGCCCAGGCAGATCTCGGCGATGCCGAACACACACAGGATCTGCGCCAGCGCGCCCCACACCGGCAGGTCGAGCGCGGGCACGAACAGCGACAGGGGAGTGCGCAGCAGCGCGAGCCACAGCGGCTCCTCCGCCCTTACGGCCCCGAGGTGCTGGACCAGGCCGTAGCCCCAGGACTGGTTCTGCACCAGATGGAGCACCGCCGTCAGGCTCACCGCTCCGGCGGTCATCGGGACGGCCCGCAGGCGCCGCTTCGGCAGCGGCTCGCGCACGGTGGCGTACAGCAGCCCCCATTCGGCGCGCGCCCAGCGGGCCAGTGCGGTCATCCGTGCGTCTCCCAGTGCCCTCGGTGCAGCCACTTCGGCGGTTCCGGCGGCTCCAGGAACCCCTCCGCGCGCGCCGCCGCGAGGCCGATGCGCAGCAGGTCCGCGCTCTTCTCGAAGAGCAGGAACCGCGGCTCCCAGATGGGCCGGTACTTGGCGTTCGCCCGGTACAGCGACTCGATCTGCCACCAACGGGAGAACAGTCCGAGCAGCGAACGCCACAGCCTCAGCACCGGTCCGGCGCCGAGGCGCGCCCCCCGTTCGAAGACCGAGCGGAACACGGCGAAGTTGAGCGAGACCTGGGTGATCCCGATTTCCCGGGCGCTGCGCAGCAGGTCGAGCACCATGAACTCCATGAGCCCGTTGCCGGCGTGCCGGTCGCGCCGCATCACGTCCAGGGACAGCCCGTGCGGTCCCCACGGCACGAAGGACAGCAGGGCCCTCAGCTCGCCGTCGGCGTCATGGCACTCCAGCATCACGCACTGCCCGTCCCGCGGGTCGCCGAGCCGGCCGAGCGCCATGCTGAAGCCGCGTTCGGTGGGGCCGTCCCGCCAGTCGTCCGCCCGGTCGACCAGGTACGCCATCTCGTCCGCGGGGATGTCCTCGTGCCGCCGGACGCGCACCGAGTACCCGGCCCGACCGACCCGGTTGTAGGCCTGCCGCACGGTCCGCATCGCCCGCCCCTCCAGGGTGAAGCCGTCGACCTCGACCACGGCCTCGTCGCCCAGTTCCAAGGCGTCGAGACCGTGCCGCGCGTACACCGTGCCGGCCTCCTCGCCGGCGCCCATCACGGCCGGGCTCCAGCCGTGCGCCCGCGCCTCGGCCAGCCATCCCTCGATGGCGCCGGGCCAGGCCTCCGGGTCGCCGAGCGGGTCCCCGGACGCCAGGGACACCCCGCCAAGGACGCGGTAGGCGACGGCGGCCTTGCCGGTCGGCGACCAGAACACGCTCTTGTCCCGGCGCAGCGCGAAGTAGCCGAGCGAGTCGCGCTCGCCGTGCCGCTCCAGCAGCTCCCGCAGCCGCCTCTCGTCGTCGGCGGTGAGCGGGTCGACGGCGCGGCGGGAGCGGAAGGCGGCGTACAGGACGGCGAGGACCAGGGCCGTGGACAGTACGTTGATCGACACGTTCACCCAGTTCGGGGTGTGGATGTCGGGGAAGCGGGCCTCGGAGGCGGCGACCGAGACCAGCCGCAGCGTGCCGTAGTGCCAGCGCTGGAGGTACGTCGAACGGGCCGCGTCCGCCGCCTGGTTGGTGACCGTCACCAGCAGCGCGGCGAGCAGCGAGGAGGCCAGCAGCCCGCCGAGGCCGACGGCGGCGGCGAGCCGCGGGTTGGCGCGGTCGCCCTTGGCGTAGAACTCGCGGCGGCCGAGCAGCAGCGCGGCGACGAAGGCGGCGGTAAGGGCCAGGGAGATCCAGTTCTGCGCCGAGCGGCGGATCTCCGGGAACGTCATGGTGAACGCGAACAGCGTGAGGAACGGCCCGGACAGCGCCAGGTTCAGGATCCAGGCGGCCCGCTTGCGCCGCCGCATGGTGATGGCCAGGAACGCGGCGAACACGCCGGAGGCGAAGCCGGCGGTCAGCAGGTACGGCGTGAAGAGGTCCTCCTGGTTGTGCCGCCGCACGTCCTGCCCCAGGGAGACCCATGCCGCGCTGAGGAAGTTGACGAACGCGACCGCCCGCAGGTACCAGACGGCGAACGCGGCCGCCCGCCGCGAGGCCCCGCCGCCCGGCCGTCCCGCCTCGGCCACGCGAACCGGGCCCTGCTCCTCACGCACGGCAATTCGGGCATCTCCCATGAACAGTGATCATATGGGCGCAGCCCCAGCGAACGTCCCTTTTCACCCGCCGTCCGTGCGCGACGCGGCCCGCTGTTGGTGGGTGCCGGCGCCCGCTGCGCGTGGGTGGCCATCCGGTCCTTCGCGGCTGATCGCCGTGTTCCGGTGCGGATCCGGGGGCGACGTTGCGCCGAGGCTGGCGGCCGGCGGCCGGCGGGCGTGCGTGGCTTGGTGGCGTCGGGGTTGCGCCTCTGCCGGGCTGTGTCCGTGCCGCCCTGGCCGGGGGCTGGCGCCCGGCCGGGGTGGGTTCCGTCGAGGGCGCGGCCCGGCCGTGCCGGTGGGCGGCGCCCCATGAACGTCCTTTCGCCGCGGCGGGCGGGCGACGAGGGCGTCCGGCCGGGCGGTGCCGGTGGGTGCCGCCCAGGTGGGCGTCCCTTCGTCGCGGTCGGCGGGCGACGGGGGTGCGTGGCTCGGGTGACGTCGGGGCTGTGCCGGGCTGTGCCCGTGGCGCCCTGTCCGGCGGCCGGCAGCCGGCCGGGGCGGGTTTCGTCGAGGAGGCCGGGGCGCGTTTCGTCGAGGAGGAGGGGTGTCGGCTGTTCCGCCGGGGCCGGTACGCGCGCGCGTCCGGCCCGTGTCGTGGACCGGACGTGCGGCTACTCCTCGGCTGCCTTCTCCTCGGTCTTCCCGTCTTCGGCTGCCTTGTCCTCGGTCGCCCTGGCCTCCGAGTCGTCCGAGTCGTCCGAGTCGTCAGGGTTCTCCGGGCGCTCGGGCAGCTCCGCGGCCAGTGCGGCGGCGCTCTGCACCAGGGGCAGCGCCAGTAGCGCCCCCGCCCCCTCGCCGACCCGTAGGCCGTGGTCCACGAGCGGCTCCAGCGCCATCCGGTCCAGGGCCTTGGCCTGGCCCGGCTCGCCGCTGGCGTGGCCGGCCAGCCACCAGTCCGGCGCCCGGAACGCCACTCGCTGCGCCACCAGCGCGCACGCCGCCGACACCACGCCGTCCAGGATCACCGGCAGCTTCCGCACCGCGCACTGCAACAGGAAACCCGTCATCGCGGCGAGGTCGGCTCCGCCCACCGTGGCCAGCAGCTGCAACTGGTCCCCGAGAACGGGCCGGGCCCGCCGCAGCGCGTCCCGGATCGCCGCGCACTTGCGCATCCACGCCAGGTCGTCGATCGGCTCGCCGCCCCGGCCGGTCACCACCGAGGCGTCCGTCCCGCACAGCGCGGCGATCAGCACGGCGGCCGGAGTGGTCCCGCCGACGCTGATGTCGCCCAGTACCACCAGGTCCGTACCGGAGTCGGCCTCCTCGTCGGCCACCGCCGCACCCGCCCGGAAGGCGGCCTCCGCCTCCTCGAGGGTCAGCGCGTCCTCGACGTCGACGCGCCCGCTGCCGCGCCGCACCCGGTGCCGTACGACGTCCTCGGGCAGCGACTCGGGCGCGCAGTCCAGCGCCATGTCGACCACCCGCACCGGCACGCCGAGCCGCCGGGCCAGCACGGACACCGGCCGGCCGCCCTCCAGCACCGCCCGTACCAGCCGCTCGGCACTGCCCGCGGGGCGCACCGACACACCCAGTTCCGCGACCCCGTGGTCGCCGGCGAACAGCACCGCCTTCGGCCGTTCGACCGGCCGCACCGGTACGGCCGACTGCGCCGAGGCCAGCCATTCACCCAGGTCGTCCAGGCGGCCCAGCGCACCGGGCGGCACGATCTGACGCTCCCGGCGCGCCTCGGCGTCACGGCGCAGTCCGCCGTCCGGGCGCTCGATCAGATCGGTGAAGTCGTCGAGATTCAGCGAGCTCATTCGCCGAACAGTACCGGCCCTGATCCAACCGGGCGGCGCCACATCGCCACCACACCCGTACGGCGTCTTTCCGGCCAAGATCCGGATCCCATACGTTCCCTTTGCAGTGACTTGTTCCGCAGTGACCCACCGGGAGCCGCCCATGCCGCCCCTGCCGTACGCCCCGGGGTTCTACGACCCGCGCCGCCTCGCGTACGCCGCCGAACTCGCCCAGGGCACCGGCCGTTTCCAGGAGCCGCCCCGTGTGGACTGCCCGTGGTGCGGCTCCGGCCGGCTGCGCACCCGGCTGCGCGCGCCGGACCTGCTCCAGCACAAGCCGGGCACGTTCGCCGTCGACGAGTGCCTGGACTGCGGCCACGCCTTCCAGAACCCCCGGCTCACGACGGCCGGACTGGCCTTCTACCACCGGGACTTCGACGAGGACGCCCCGGAGGGACTCGCGGCCCCGGTGCTCGCCGCCCGCCGCGGCCGACGCCGGCACCGGTCCGACGCGCGCCTGATGAGCACCGTGGGGGAGCCGGAGAGCTGGCTGGACGTCGGTACGGGCCACGGCCACTTCCCCGGGGCGGCGCGGGAGGTGTTCCCGTACACCGCCTTCGACGGCCTGGATCCCACCCAGCGCGTGGAGCGGGCCCGCGAGCAGGGGTGGGTCGAGGAGGCCCATGTCGGGCACCTGGCCGACCCGCACATCGCGGAGCGGCTGCGCGGGCGCTACGACGTGGTCAGCGTCTTCCACCACCTGGCCCATGTACCGGACCCCCGCGCGGAGTTGCGGGGCGCCCTTACCGCGCTGCGCCCCGGCGGGCACCTGCTGATCGAACTGCCCGACCCGCACTGCGTGCCCGCCCGGCTGCTCGGCAGGTGGTGGCTGCCGCACGGCCAGCCGCGCCATCTGCACCTGCTGCCGCTGGACAACCTCCGTGCGGAACTGGAGTCCCAGGGCTGCACCATCCTCGCCACCGACCGCCGCACCCCGCACAGACCCAACGACCTGTCCGCGGCCGTCGCCCTGCTCCTCGCGCACGTGCTGCCCGCCGACGCCCCCTGGCGCGACAACCCGTCCACCGGCCTCCCACCCACCCTGCGCACCGCCCTGACCGCCCTCGCCGGCCCCCTGGTGGGTGCGGTGGCGCTCCTGGACCTCCTCCTCTCGCCCCTCCTGCGGCGCGCCCCCGGCCTCTCCAACACCTACCGCGTCGTCGCCCGCCGCCCCTTGTCCTGACCGGCCCTCCACCCGGCCCTCCGTCCGGCCGGCCGCCTGAACCGGGTCAGCCGCGCAGCACCAGTGCCTGGCCGGCCACCACCAGCAGGACGTGTTCGCACTCTGCGGCGAACGCGGCGTTCAGGCGGCCGAGTTCGTCGCGGTAGCGGCGACCGGAGGCGGTGGCGGGGACGATGCCCGAGCCGACCTCGTTGGAGACCGCCACCACGGTCCGCCGGGTGGCGCGCAGGGCGTCGGTCAGGGCGGTCACCCGTTCGCGCAGGGCGCGTTCGCCGCCGCCCGCCCACTCGGCGTCGTCCCAGGCGCGGACGGAGTCCATCGCGTCGGTCAGCCACAGCGACAGGCAGTCGACGAGCAGCGGCGGGCCGTCCTGCGCCAGCAGCGGCACCAGGTCGCACGTCTCGGTCGTGCGCCACGAGCCCGGCCGCCGGTCCCGGTGCGCGGCCACCCGGGCCGCCCACTCGGTGTCCCCGCCGCGGGTGCCGCCGGTGGCCACGTACAGCACGCCGGGAAAGGTCTCCAGCCGCCGCTCGGCCTCCACCGACTTGCCCGACCGCGCCCCGCCGAGCACGAGCGTGCGCAGGGGCACGTCCGGTACGCCTGGTCCACCCTCGTATGCCCCGACCGTCAGCGTCGTACCGTCCGGCACGGCCCGCGCCCCCGCCGCCGCGAGGCGCCGGCGCAGCTCCGGACCCGGCGGCACGTCGTGATCGAGGTGGACCGCGACGACGTCCGTGGCCCGCCCCGCCGCCCCGACCGCCCGCAGCTTCGCCAGCGCGTCGGGGCGCCCCAGCACGTCCGACAGGACCAGGTCGTACGTCTCCGCGGAGCCCTCCTCCAGGCCGGCCGGCGCGCCGCCCGGCGGCAGGTACAGCAGCCGGCGCCCGTCCGGGCCGGTCACCGCGTACCCGGTGCCGGGGGCGTCCAGGGCCACGGCCCGCACCCGATGCCCCGTCAGCAGCGTCAGCTCCCGCCCGTCCGGCACCCGCCCCGGCTGCGGCAGCCCGGCCGGCACCTCGACCACAGGCCCGTCGTGCGGGTGGGAAAGCAGCACCTGCGCCACGCCGCCCAGCGAATGCCCCGCCCGCGCCGCCGCGAACGCGGCACCGGGGGTCAGGTCCAGCAGCAGCGCCCCGTCCACGAGCAGAGCGGTCGCCGCCCGCGCGTCCGCGCCGCGCGCGGTCGCGCAGGCCGCGCAGGGACAGTCGGGGCGGGGCAGTCCCGCGGGGGCACCGGTGCCGAGCAGAGTCACATCCACGGACCCGATTTTCGCCTGCCGCCGCGGGTCCCGCGCATCCGGCCCGGGTCTGTCCGGCGGATCGGGGCCCGGGGAGCGCGGCGCCGGCCGCCGACCCGGGCGGGCGTGGCTGATCCGATGTACGGGGGCATGATCCACCGCACGGGCGGGAAGCTCACGAGAGGCCCTAGGCTGCGGGCAGCGGGCCGGATCGGGTCCGGCCCGCGCTGTGCAGTGTGCTCACACCAGGGAGGCGTACATGGCGGCATGGACGTGGCGGTTCGAGACGGCCGACGGGACGGAGGTCCAGCCCGCGGTGCAGCCCGAGGAGTTCACCACGCAGGGCGACGCCGAGTCCTGGATCGGGGAGAACTGGAAGGCCCTGCTCGACGGCGGCGCCGACCAGGTGTGGCTGTTCGAGGACGCGAAGGAGATCTACGGCCCGATGAGCCTGCACGCGGACGAGGCCTCGGCGTAGGCGGGCCGGGCGGCCGCCGGTGGCCGGCCGCCCCCGCTCACTGCTCGCCCAGCGTCACGTCCACCGTCTTCTGGCTGCCGTTGCGCGAGAACGTCACCGTGGTCCGCTGGCCCGGCCGGTCGGTGGCGAGCGCCTCCGACAGCGAGGTGATGGTGGTGATGTCCTTGCCGCCGACCTTGGTGATGATGTCCCCGGACCGGATGCCCGCCCGCGCCGCGGCCCCGCCGGCCTTCACGTCCACCACCGCGACCCCGGCGGGCTCGTAGTCCGTGTCGACGACGGTGCGCCCGGTGATGTTGAGTGCGGCCCTGCCGGAGTTGACGACCTTGCCGTACCGCACGATCTGGCCGGCGATCGTCTTCACCGTCGACGCCGGGATCGCGAAGCCGATGCCGGGCGCCGCGCTGCCCCCGAGCTGAGGGTCGGCGGCGGCGAGGGTCGGGATGCCGATGACCTGGCCGTTCAGGTTCACCAGCGCACCTCCGCTGTTGCCCGGGTTGATCGCGGCCGACGTCTGCACCATGCCGGCGATCGTGGCCCCCGTGCCGCCGTCGCTCCCCTCGCTGACGGTGCGCCCGGTCGCCGACACGATCCCCTGGGTCACGCTCGACGACAGCCCCAGCGGCGAGCCCATGGCCAGGACGATCTGCCCGACCTCGACCTTCCCCGACTCGCCGAAGGTGGCCGCCCTCAGCCCGCGCGGCACCTTGTCCAGCTTGACGACGGCGAGGTCCTCGTCCGGGTAGGAGGAGACCAGCGTGGCGGTGAGCGACGCCTCGCTGTTCGCCGTGGTCACACGGAACGTCTTCCCGGTTCCGACGACGTGCGCGTTGGTGACGATGTGCCCCTTGTCGTCGTACACGACCCCGGAGCCCAGCTGGTTGCCGGACTGGATCTGCACGACCGACGGCAGTGCCTCCTTGATCACCCGCATGTAGTCGTTCTGCAGGTCGTTCGTCGAGGCCGCGGCGGGCCGGCGGGCGCCGACGGGGTCCGGCGAGCCGGAGGCGTCCTTGGACGCGGTGGCCGTCGCCTGCGGGCCGGCCGCGCTCTGGCACCCGGACAGCAGCGCTGCGCAGCAGACGCAGGCGGCGAGCAGAACGATCGGCCGCGGAGCACGGACGAGGGCACGCGCGGGGGAGACATCCATGCCCCGAGTCTCGCCGCACGCTACGCCCCCGGCTTGCGGTACTCGCCCGAACGAGCGACGGCCATCGGCGGTCGGCGATGCATCTCGCACGGGTGCGGCCGAGCGGTCTGGCGGCGTGCCCCCGCGGTGCGGCCGGTGGTCTGCCGCGCTCCCTGCACGGGTGCGGCCGGTTGTCGGCGGCGTCCCCGCACGGGTGCGCTGGTCGTCAGTGGCCCACTCGGCACAGGTGCGGCTGGTGGTCAGGGCGCACCCTGCCCGGGTGCGGTCGGGGTGTCTGCGGTGCCCCC
>NZ_JBIVPK010000007.1:15217-206794 GCF_044754605.1 Streptomyces sp. NPDC093064 | reverse complement strand
CTCCGCACGGGTGCGCTGGTCGTCAGTGGCCCACTCGGCACAGGTGCGGCTGGTGGTCAGGGCGCACCCTGCCCGGGTGCGGTCGGGGTGTCTGCGGTGCCCCCGCGGTGTGGCCGGTGGTCTGCCGCGCTCCCTGCACGGGTGTGGCCGGTTGTCGGCGGCGTCTCCGCATGGGTGCGCTGGTCGTCAGTGGCCCACTCGGCACAGGTGCGGCTGGTGGTCAGGGCGCACCCTGCCCGGGTGCGGTCGGGGTGTCTGCGGCGGCCCTGTACGGGTGTGGCCGGTGGTCAGCTGCGCTTTCCGCACGGGTGCGGCCGGTTGTCGGCGGGAGGACCCCCGCGGGTACGGCCGAGTGGCGGCCGTACCCTCCACAGGCGCGGCTGGTCGTCAGCGATGCCCCCGCACAGGGTGTGGCTCGTCGTCGGCGGCGCGCCCCGCGCGGGAGCGGCGGCGTCAGCCGCGTACGCCGCACAGGTGCAGTAGGGCCGCCACCGCGCGGTAGGGGTCCGTCCGGCCGGCTCGTTCCTCGGCTGCCAGGAGTGTTTCCAGCGTCTCGGTGTCGGCCGGCGGCTCCGCGTCGTCGGCCGCCGTGTCCGTGAAGACGCGCACCCCGTACCAGGTGCGCAGCGGCGCCCCGATCCCGGCGAGGGTCGCCGTCAGGTGCGCGAGCCGGTCCGCTCGCACGTCCAGCCCCAGCCGGTTGCGGTACGCCGTCGTGTCGAACGCGGCCAGTGTCGTCGGCCACTCGCCGGACAGTCCCGGACGCAGCGCCAGCGCGTCGCCGTTGCGCACCAGCAGCGACAGCAGGCCGCCCGGCGCGAGCATCCGCGCCAGCCCCGCGAGCAGCGGGTCCGGCTCCTCTACGTACATCAGCACCCCGTGGCACAGCACCACGTCGAAACTGCCCGGCAGGAAGTGCACGCCGGTGTCCTGGCCGTCGCCCTCGACGATCCGCATCCGCGCCCGGATGCCCTCCGGCTCGGCGGCCAGCGAGGCACGGGCCACGGAGATCATCGTCTGGTCCCGTTCGAGCCCGGTGACCTGGTGCCCGGCCCGGGCCAGCCGCAGCGCCTGCGTGCCCTGGCCCATCCCCACGTCGAGCACCCGCAGCCGCTGCCCGACCGGGAACCGCCCGGCTATCTGCTCGTCGAGCTGCCGGGCCACCAGCTCCTGTCGTACGACGTCACGCAGCCCACCCAGTTTGTTCAGCCAGGCGTCCGCGGCACCCTCGGAGAAAGCGGTCGCGCTCAGGGCCGCTCCCCGCGCTTGACCTGCGGCTTGGGCAGCCGGAGGCGGCGCATCTGGAGGGAGCGCATCAGGGCGTAGGCGACCGCACCGCGCTTGCCCTGGTCCGGGAAGCGCTCGTTCAGGCGCTTCCTCAGCCGGAAGCCGCTGACCGCCGAGTCCAGCACGATCAGGGCAATCACCACGAGCCACAGCAGCAGCGCGATGTTCTGCAGCGCGGGCACCCGGATCATGCTCAGCACCAGGATGACCACGGCCATCGGCAGGAAGAACTCCGCGATGTTGAACCGCGAGTCGACGAAGTCCCGCGCGAACCGGCGGACCGGGCCCTTGTCGCGGGCCGGCAGATAGCGCTCGTCGCCGCTCGCCAGCGCCTGGCGCTGCCGCTCCAACTGGACTCGGCGCTCCTCGCGCTGCCGCTTCGCGGCATCCTTGCGCGTCATCGACGTGTTGGCGACACTGCGGCGCTGTGAGCGCGCCTCACTCCGCTTGGGCGTGGGGCGGCCCTTGGGGGCCTGCGGGTCGCGGGTCTGCTTGGAGACGCTCACCGGTGCCTTGTCGGCGACCGGGGTCTTCTCATCCTTGGCACGGCTACGGAACACAAAACCCAAGGGTAAGGGCTTGACCCGCATGGACCCCAGTCCCGCGGGGAACGATCCGGCAACACCGATCGTCTGTAGGGGGCAGAGGGGACGTCGCGACCGTCGTCGTCGCCCGGTGGTCAGGGGGACACCTCCTCCCTGCGCCGGAGCGACAGCGGACGCAGTCGTCCTCGGGGATGACCGTATCCGCTCCCGAACAGTGCGGTAATGGTCGCAGGGCCCGTACTGTGGGTTCTGTCGCAGAGCTGTGAGCTGGAGTCCGTCAGAAGGGGGCGCGCGAAGCCCATGAGCGGTGTCATGAAGCGTATGGGGATGATCTTCCGCGCGAAGGCGAACAAGGCCCTTGACCGGGCCGAGGACCCGCGCGAGACCCTCGATTACTCGTACCAGAAGCAGTTGGAGCTGCTGCAGAAGGTGCGGCGCGGTGTCGCGGACGTGGCGACCAGCCGCAAGCGTCTGGAGCTCCAGTTGAACCAGCTGCAGCAGCAGTCCGGAAAGCTGGAGGACCAGGGCCGCAAGGCGCTCGCGCTGGGCCGCGAGGACCTGGCCCGCGAGGCGCTCTCCCGCCGTGCCGCGCTCCAGCAGCAGGTGACGGACCTTCAGACGCAGCACGCCACGCTCCAGGGCGAGGAGGAGAAGCTCACCCTGGCGGCCCAGCGTCTGCAGGCCAAGGTCGACGCCTTCCGTACGAAGAAGGAGACCATCAAGGCGACCTACACGGCGGCCCAGGCGCAGACCCGGATCGGCGAGGCCTTCTCCGGCATCTCCGAGGAGATGGGCGACGTCGGCCTGGCCATCCAGCGGGCCGAGGACAAGACCGCGCAGCTCCAGGCCCGGGCCGGCGCGATCGACGAGCTGCTCGCCTCCGGCGCCCTGGACGACCCCTCCGGGCTGGCCAAGGACGACATCCAGACCGAGCTGGACCGGCTCTCCGGTGGTACGGATGTAGAGCTGGAGCTTCAGCGCATGAAGGCGGAGCTGGCCGGCGGCTCGTCCGCGGACCGGCAGGCGATCGAAGGCGGCACGGGCGAGGGCCGGCCCCAGCAGCAGCCGCAGGACACCCCCCGCTTCGACAAGCAGTGAGCCGCGTCGAGGCACGCCATGTCACCGACAGCCGGGGCCACGCCTAGGAGGGCGACATGATCGTACGGATCATGGGAGAGGGACAGGTGAGGCTGGCCGACGGCCACCTCGCCGACCTGAACAAGCTGGACGACGAACTCCTGGCCGAGATGGAGAAGGGCGACGGTCCCGGCTTCCGTCGCACCCTTTCGGCCCTGCTGTCCAGGGTCCGCGAACTGGGCGAGCCCGTGCCGGACGACTCCCTGGAGCCGTCCGACCTGATCCTCCCCGCCGCGGACGCCACCCTGGAGGAGGTCCGGGACCTGCTGAGCGACGACGGCCTCATCCCCGGGTGAGGACCGGTTGAGGCCGCAGTGAGGCCCGGGTGCGGCTCGGGCGAGGCCCGGTGAGGAAGGACAGCCTGTCCGGGGAGCACGGCAGCCCCCGGACAGGAGCCGTCCCAGGGTCCGCACCGGCGCGGGACGCCGCCGTCCCCCCGCGGCACGCGACCCCGTACCGTTGTCAGGCGTGACCACCCTCGACCGCGCCCGATGCCGGCTGAAGGCGCACCCCCTGGCACTGGACGCGGCCCTCGCGGCCGGCGTCCTCGTGTGCATGGTGGTCGGCTCCTTCGTGGGCCCGCGCGGCGACCACGTCGTGAGCTGGGGGGTACGCCGGCCCGAGCTGCTCAGCCTGGTCCTCATGGTCCTCGGCGCCGCCGCCCTCGTCTTCCGCCGCCGCGCCCCCCGCACCGTCCTCGCCGTCACCGGCACCATGTCCGTCATCGAGTTCGTCACCGGTGACCCCCGCGCCCCCGTCGCCATGTCCGCCGTGGTCGCCCTCTTCACCGCCGCGGCCGCCACCGACCGCCTCACCACCCTGCGCCTGGGCCTGACCACCATGACCGTGCTGACCGGCGCCGCCATGCTCGCCGGGCCGATGCCCTGGTACGCGCAGGAGAACCTGGCGATCTTCGCCTGGACCGGCATGGCCGCCGCCGGCGGTGACGCCGTCCGCAGCCGTCGCGCCTTCGTGCACGCCATCAGGGAACGCGCCGAGCGCGCCGAGCGCACCCGTGAGGAGGAGGCCCGCCGCCGCGTCGCCGAGGAGCGCCTGCGCATCGCCCGCGACCTGCACGACGTCGTCGCCCACCACATTGCCCTGGTCAATGTGCAGGCCGGGGTGGCCGCCCACGTCATGGACAAGCGGCCCGACCAGGCCAAGGAGGCCCTCGGCCACGTCCGGGAGGCCAGCCGCTCCGCGCTCGACGAGCTGAGGGCCACCGTGGGCCTGCTCCGGCAGTCCGGCGACCCGGAGGCCCCCACGGAACCGGCGCCCGGCCTGGACCGCCTCGACGAGCTCGCCGGCACCTTCCGCAGCGCCGGACTGCACGTCGAGATCGCCCGCGCCGACCACGGCACCACCCTGCCGGCCGCCGTGGACCTGGCCGCGTTCCGGGTCATCCAGGAAGCCCTCACCAATGTGCAGAAGCACGCAGGCACCCGGGCGAAGGCCGAGGTCAGCGTCGTACGCGTCGGACCGCACATCGAGATCACGGTCCTGGACGACGGGGCCGGCGAGGCCGCGGGGCCGCAGGCGGGCGGCGGACACGGGCTGCTGGGCATGCGCGAGCGGGTCACCGCCCTGGCCGGCGCCCTCACCACCGGCCCCCGCTACGGCGGTGGCTTCCGCGTCCATGCGATCCTGCCGGTCGAGACCCGTACGCGTGCCCCGGGGGACCCCGCATGACGATCCGTGTCCTGCTCGCCGACGACCAGGCGCTGCTGCGCAGTGCCTTCCGGGTGCTCGTCGACTCCGAGCCCGACATGGAGGTGGTGGGGGAGGCGTCCGACGGCGCGGAGGCGGTACGGCTCGCCAAGGAGCAGCGGGCCGACGTGGTGCTGATGGACATCCGCATGCCCGGCACCGACGGCCTCGCGGCCACCCGCATGATCAGCGCCGACCCCTCCCTCGCCCAGGTGCACGTGGTCATCCTGACCACCTTCGAGGTGGACGACTACGTGGTGCGGTCGCTGCGCGCGGGCGCCTGCGGCTTCCTCGGCAAGGGCAGCGAACCCGAGGAGTTGCTGAGCGCCATCCGGGTCGCGGCGCAGGGAGAGGCGCTGCTGTCCCCGGTGGCCACCAAGGGCCTGATCGCCCGCTTCCTCGCGCAGGGCGACGTGGCGGACGAGGACCGCGACCGGGCCCGCCCCACCCGGCTGGACGCCCTCACCGTGCGGGAGCGCGAGGTGCTCGTCCAGGTCGCCGGCGGATACTCCAACGACGAGATCGCCGAGCGCCTGGAGGTCAGCCCGCTGACGGTGAAGACCCATGTCAACCGGGCCATGGCCAAGCTGGGCGCCCGCGACCGGGCACAGCTCGTCGTCATCGCCTACGAGTCCGGACTGGTGCGACCCAGGCCGCAGTGAGCGTCCCCCGAGGCCGCGCCCGGCCGGTACGGCTGGTACATCCACGGGCGGAGCGCCGGGCACCCGCGCGTACTGCGCAGGGAGTAGGAGCCGCGGGCGGAAATGGACCAGGGGGCTACGGATCGCCGTCCGCGCGTGCCCGAAGGTGTAAGGGTGGCGCTCCCTGCGCGCCCGTGCCGCCTGCCGCTCACAGAATAGAGACCCTGACCCATGTCCTGGCTGTCCAGATTCAGCCTCGCGCAACGGGCCCTGATCGGGCTGATGTCGATCGTCGCGCTCGTCTTCGGGGCGATCGCCATACCCCAGCTCAAGCAGCAGCTGCTGCCCAGCATCGAGCTCCCCATCGTGTCCGTGCTGGCGCCCTACCAGGGCGCGTCCCCGGACGTCGTGGAGAAGCAGGTCGTCGAACCCCTCGAGAACAACCTCAAGGCCGTCGACGGCATCACCGGCTTCACCTCCACGGCCAGCGAGGGCAACGCCGTGATCATGGCGTCCTTCGACTACGGCAACAACACCAAGCAACTCGTCGCCGACGTCCAGCAGGCCGTCAACCGGGCCCGCGCCCAGCTCCCGAGCGACGTCGACCCGCAGGTGGTCGCCGGTTCCACCGACGACATGCCCACCGTGGTCCTCGCCGTCACCTCCGACAAGGACCAGCAGGCCCTGGCCGACCAGCTCGACAAGTCGGTCGTACCGGAGCTGAAGAACATCGACGGCGTCGGTCAGGTCACCGTCGACGGCGTACGGGACCTCCAGGTCACCGTCACCCCCGACGACAAGAAGCTCGCCGCGGCCGGCCTCAGTTCCGCCGCCCTGAGCCAGGCCCTCCAGGCGGGCGGCGCCACCCTCCCGGCCGGTTCCTTCGACGAGAACGGCGCCAACCGCACCGTCCAGGTCGGCGGCGGCTTCACCTCGCTGAAGCAGATCCAGGACCTGATGGTCGCCGGCGAGGGGCCGGGGGCGGCTCCGGGTGCGAAGAAGCCGGTCCGGCTCGGCGACGTCGCCACCGTCAAGCAGGAGCCGGCCAAGGCCGACTCCATCACCCGCACCGACGGCAAGCCGAGCCTCTCCGTTGTCGTCACCATGGACCACGACGGCAGCGCGGTCGCCATCTCGAACGCGGTCGAGGACAAGCTGCCCGCCCTGCGCGAAGCCCTCGGCTCCGGGGCGAAGATCACCGTCGTCAGCGACCAGGGACCGGCCGTGGCCAAGGCCATCGACGGCCTGACCACCGAGGGCGCGCTCGGCCTGCTCTTCGCGGTCCTGGTCATCCTGGCCTTCCTGGCCTCGGTCCGCTCCACGCTCGTGACCGCGGTGTCGATCCCGCTCTCCGTGGTCCTCGCGCTGATCGTGCTGTGGACCCGCGACCTGTCGCTGAACATGCTGACGCTGGGCGCGCTGACCATCGCCATCGGCCGGGTCGTCGACGACTCGATCGTGGTCCTGGAGAACATCAAGCGCCACCTCGGCTACGGCGAGGAGCGCCGCGAGGCCATCCTCACCGCGGTGCGCGAGGTGGCCGGCGCGGTGACCTCCTCCACGCTCACCACGGTCGCCGTGTTCCTGCCGATCGGCCTGGTCGGCGGCATGGTGGGCGAGCTGTTCGGCCCGTTCAGCCTCACCGTCACCGCGGCCCTGCTGGCCTCGCTGCTGGTGTCGCTGACGGTCGTGCCGGTGCTGTCGTACTGGTTCCTGCGCGCGCCCAAGGGCACGCCCGCCCAGGCCGAGGAGGCCCGCCGCCGGGCCGAGGAGAAGGAGGCCGCCAGCCGCCTCCAGCGCCTCTACGTCCCCGTCCTGCGCTTCGCCACCCGCCGGCGGCTGACCAGCGTGCTGATCGCGGTCGTCGTCCTGTTCGCCACCTTCGGGATGACCCCGCTGCTGAAGACGAACTTCTTCGACCCCGGCGAGCAGAAGGTCCTCACCGTCAAGCAGCAGTTGAAGCCGGGCACCAGCCTGGCGTCGACGGACGCCGCGGCCCGCAAGGTCGAGCGCGAGCTCGCCCAGGTGGACGGGGTCAAGGACTACCAGGTGACGATCGGCTCCTCCGGCTTCATGGCGGCCTTCGGTGGCGGTACGGACACCAACCGGGCCTCCTACCAGGTGATGATCGAGGACTCCGCGTCCGCCGACGACGTGCGCACCCGCATCGAGGACCGCCTGCACAAGCTGTCCGGCGTCGGCACCACCACGATCGCGGCCGGCGCGGGCTTCGGCGACCAGGACCTGAAGGTGGTCGTCAAGGGTGGCGACGCCGACGCGCTGCGCCGGGCTGCCGAGCAGGTCCGCACGGCGGTCGCGGGGCTGCACGGCGTCACCGACGTCACCAGCGACCTGTCGCAGAGCGTGCCGCGCATCTCGGTGCGGGCCAACGACAAGGCGGCGGCGGCCGGCTTCACCGACCAGAGCCTCGGCATGGCCGTCACCCAGGCGGTCAAGGGCACCACCGCGGCCAAGGCGATGCTGGACGACACCGAGCGGAACGTCGTCATCCGGTCGGCCAAGCCGGCGACGACCCTGGCCGAGCTGAAGAACCTGCGGCTCGGCCCGGTGAAGCTCGGTGACATCGCGACCGTCAAGCTGGTCGACGGGCCGGTGTCGATGACCCGGATCGACGGTCAGCGCGCCGCCACGATCACGGCCAAGCCGACCGGTGACAACACCGGCGCGGTCAGCGCGGACCTTCAGTCCAAGATCAACTCGCTGAAGCTGCCCGCGGGCGCGACGGCCGAGATCGGGGGCGTCACCTCCGACCAGAACGACGCCTTCAAGAACCTGGGCCTCGCCATGCTGGCGGCGATCGCGATCGTCTTCATGCTGCTGGTCGCGACCTTCCGCTCGCTGGTCCAGCCGCTGATCCTGCTGGTCTCCATCCCGTTCGCGGCCACCGGCGCACTCGGCCTGCTGATCGCCACGGGCACGCCGATGGGCGTCCCCGCGATGATCGGCATGCTGATGCTCATCGGCATCGTGGTGACCAACGCGATCGTGCTGATCGACCTCGTCAACCAGTACCGCGAGCGCGGGTACGGGGTCGTCGAGGCCGTGGTGGAGGGCGGCCGCCACCGGCTGCGCCCCATCCTCATGACGGCCCTGGCCACGATCTTCGCCCTGCTCCCGATGGCCCTGGGCGTCACCGGCGAGGGTGGTTTCATCGCCCAGCCGCTGGCCGTGGTCGTGATCGGCGGCCTGATCACCTCCACCCTGCTCACCCTGCTGCTGGTCCCGACGCTCTACGCCATGCTCGAACTCCGCAAGGAGCGCCGCGCGAAGAAGCGCGAGGCGAAGCGGGCGGCAAGCGAGGAGAAGGTGCTGGAACCCGCCGGCGTGTAAGCGCACCGCGCAAGCGCACCGTGTGAGCAAACGCGGAAGGCCCGGTCCACGCTCGTGGACCGGGCCTTTCCCGTACGAACCGCCGTGCGCGGCCGGAGCCGCTACGGCAGCGCCAGCATGCGCTCCAGGGCGAGCTTGGCGTGGCCCTCCGTCTCCTTGTCCACCTGGATGCGGTTGACCAGGTTGCCCTCGGCCAGGGACTCCAGGGCCCAGACCAGGTGGGGCAGGTCGATGCGGTTCATCGTGGAGCAGAAGCAGACCGTCTTGTCGAGGAAGACGATCTCCTTGTCCTCGGAGGCGTAACGGTTCGCCAGCCGGCGCACCAGGTTCAGCTCCGTGCCGATGGCCCACTTGGAGCCGGCCGGCGCGGCGTCGAGCTTGTTGATGATGTACTCGGTCGACCCGACGTAGTCCGCCGCGGCCACGACCTCGTGCCGGCACTCGGGGTGCACCAGCACGTTCACCTCGGGGATCCGCTCCCGGACGTCGTTGACCGAGTCCAGGCTGAAGCGGCCGTGCACCGAGCAGTGGCCCCGCCACAGGATCATCTTCGCCGCCCGCAGCTCCTCGGCGGTCAGTCCGCCGTTCGGCTTGTGCGGGTTGTAGACGACGCAGTCGTCCAGCGACATGCCCATGTCCCGTACGGCCGTGTTCCGGCCCAGGTGCTGGTCGGGCAGGAACAGGACCTTCTCGCCCTGCTGGAAGGCCCACTCCAGCGCCCGCTCGGCGTTCGACGACGTACAGATCGTGCCGCCGTGCTTGCCCGTGAAGGCCTTGATGTCGGCGGAGGAGTTCATGTACGACACCGGGACGACCTGGTCGGCGATCCCGGCCTCGGTGAGCACGTCCCAGCACTCGGCGACCTGCTCGGCCGTGGCCATGTCGGCCATGGAGCAGCCGGCCGCCAGGTCCGGCAGGACGACCTTCTGCGCGTCGGACGTCAGGATGTCCGCGGACTCGGCCATGAAGTGCACACCGCAGAACACGATGTACTCGGCCTCCGGGCGCGCGGCTGCCTCCCGGGCCAGCTTGAAGGAGTCGCCCGTGACGTCGGCGAACTGGATGACCTCGTCGCGCTGGTAGTGGTGGCCGAGCACGAAGACCTTGCTGCCGAGCTTCTCCTTGGCCGCGCGGGCCCGTGCCACCAGGTCCGGGTCGGACGGGGCGGGCAGGTCACCGGGGCACTCGACGCCGCGCTCGCTCTTCGGGTCGGCCTCGCGGCCGAGGAGCAGGAGGGCGAGCGGCGTCGGCTGGACGTCGAGGTCCTGGGTCTGGGCGGTGGTCACGACACGCACCCTTTCTACTTTTCGTCGAACTGACGCTATCTATGATAGCTGCTTCACGTCACTTTGACGATCGTCATAGTGTCCATGTGACGTGAATCCCGGCATCCGGGCCGCCCGCACCGGCCTGAACCCGGTCGGTACCAGGTCCCGGCCCGGGCGGGCCCCGCCGGACCCCGTCCACGGGCCGCTGTCCGCTTTCCCACCCGTGTGCGAGCATGAAGTGGACGAGCCTGGAGCAGAGAAAAAGCACGCGCCCGGCCCGGAATGATTCCGCGGCCTTGCCGGTTGCACTCGTCGGCAAGCAGTCTCCGTACAACCCGGGAGAGATGTAGATGTCCGTATCGGACGAGACCACCACCGTCACCGACGGCATCATTCTGACCGACGCCGCCGCGTCCAAGGTCAAGGCCCTGCTCGACCAGGAAGGCCGTGACGATCTCGCCCTGCGCGTCGCCGTCCAGCCCGGCGGCTGCTCCGGCCTGCGCTACCAGCTCTTCTTCGACGAGCGTTCCCTCGACGGCGACGTGGAGAAGGACTTCGGCGGGGTCAAGGTCGTCACCGACCGCATGAGCGCCCCCTACCTGGGCGGCGCCACCATCGACTTCGTGGACACGATCGAGAAGCAGGGCTTCACGATCGACAACCCGAACGCGACCGGTTCCTGCGCCTGCGGCGACTCCTTCAGCTGATCCGGGCACGGTAGGACACAGAAGGCGGCGGCCCCTTCCACGGGTCCGCCGCCTTCCTGTTCTTCCTGTCCCGCAGGTCCGCTTCTTCTGGTCCCGCAGATCCGCGCAGGTCCCCGCAGACGTCAGCGGGCGAGCGAGGGCGCCCCCGGCAGCCGTGCCCCCGGGCGCTCCAGGGGGATCGCCTGCTCGTCCGTGCCGACCACCTTCCGGTCGCCGAGCGGCCGGTCCAGGTGCACGGTTCGGTGGTACACCTTGGCGATCAGGATGCAGACCTTGTCCGACCACGCGGTCTCGGTCACCGTGACCGTCACCCGGTCGGAGCTCTCCCGCGCCGACGCCCGGTAGTCGGCGCACACCCCGCCCTCGAAGCGAACGGTCAGCTCCTCGCCCTCGGTGCTGTAGCCCGTCACCTTCACGTCACGCGTGACCCGGGCGCCGTCCGAGCCCCTCGGCTCCGGACCCGACTGCCCGGACGGCGGCGCCGACGAGGTCAGGTACTCGGGGGCGACGGCCGGGTACGTCACCGTCGTGCGGGCGCCCTGCCCGGCCGGTGCCTGTACTTCGAACAGCCAGGACGGGACGAGCATCCGCTGCCCCCCGGAGGAGTGCGCGGCCAGACCGAAGACCGCCTTGCCGATCGTGACGGCGTTCTCCGGGGCGGGCGCCTTTGTGGCCGGGTCGGAGCCGGACGTTCCGCAGGGCGCCTCCAGACGGTCCTTGTGCGGTACGGGACTGGCGCAGCCGCCGATGCCCATGCGGTGGTCGGCCCGCGGGGCGGTGTTCATCAGGTCCAGCGTCCTGCGCGCGCTCAGCACGGGGTAGGTGTCGCCCTTCACCGGCGCCTTCAGCTGACCGCTGCCGCCGATCACCTCGCCCTGCCGGCCGATACTCAGGCCGGTCGTCCAGCCGTACGTGGGCAGCCCGCCGACCAGCGGATCGGCGTTGACGACCCGCTGGTCGCCCATGATCTGGGCCGCGTCCACCTTGGCGTCGTCCTGTCCCAGGGCCTTGAGCACCGGGGCCGCCGCCTTCAGCGCCGCCGCCGCGCTCACCGGGTGGACGGGCGGGGCCGCCGGGTCGTGCCCGCACAGCGCGCCCTTGCAGTCGTCGGTGCCCGGCGCGTACCGGCTGAACGTCCAGGACCCCGGCGCGGTCCGCTCGACGCGCAGGACCGGCCCGGAACCGTCCTTCCCGGACCCGACCCGCCACGCCTGGGCGTCGGCCACCGGTGTTCCGTCGACGCCGAGTGCCTCGGCGAGCTTGGCCACCTCGTCCCGGGTGACCTCGCCCCGCGCCCGGTACACCGGCGCGGAGCCGGGTCCGTCGGGCAGGGGCCCGGTGACCCGGTAGGTCGTGCCGTAGGGGTTGGGCTCACCGGGCGCGATTCCGTTCGTACCGCCGTCACCGGCGCCGGCGCCCGGGGCGGAGTACCCGTCGAGGACGAGCGGCCGCGGGGTCCCGTGCCCACCGGGCGCCGCCGCCCCGCCCGTACGCCCACCGGGATCCGCGGCGAGCACGACCCCGCCGCCGCCCACCAGCAACACGGCGGCGGCAACGGAGGCGATCACCACAGGCGACCGTCCCCGGGCCCGCCTCCCACCGGGGTGGCCGTCGTGCTCCGGGGCTCCCGTGACATCCGGCACCTCAGAAACTCGCGAAGGCTTCGGGACCTCGGGGACCTGCGGGGTCTCCGGGGCGTCGGCCCCCTCCGGGACGTGCGGGACATACGGGGGCTCGGGGGTCTCCGGGACTTGCGGCGCCTCGTCCGAGCCCACCGACCCCTCCGGCTCCTGCGGGACTTGCGCGGCACCCGGGCCCTGCGGGGTCTCCGCGGCAACCAGTCCCTGCGGGGACTCCGAGACCTTCGCGCCATCCGGGCCGTGGGCCTCCTTCGCGCCCTTCGACGCCTGCGTGACCGCGTCCCCGGTCCCGCTCGCCGACTCGGAACCGGCCTCGGCCCCGGACTTGACCCCGCGTCCGGCCCCGGCCATGGAACCGGACCCGGCCACGCGCTCGGACCGGGGCTTGGGCTCGGGTCGGGCCTCGGCCTTGGAGCCGGCCTCGGCCGCGGGCTCGGACCCGGTTTGGCCCTTGGGCTCGGGCTTGGAGGGCCCCTCGGGCTCGGCCCCGAACTGGGCCCCGGACCCGGACCCGGCCTCGGGCTCGGACCGAGGCCCGGACCCGGCCTCGGGTTGGGCCCCGCCCTTGGCGCCGGTCTCCGACCCGGCCTGGGACCCCGAACCCGAAGCCTCCGGCTTCGAGGTCTTCCCCTCGTCCCGGACTTCCTCGGCGGTGCCCGTGGACTCGTCGTCGTGGTCGGGTCGCTCGGTGTTCACCGCATCGCTCCTTCGGCTGCGCAAGTGCTGTTCCCGAACCCTGACCGGACCCTGACAAAGCGGCGGCCGGTGGGTCGTATCCCGCATCCCCCGGGAGGGGGACAGCGATGGGACGCGGCGAGGGAGCGCGCGGTTCCCTTGCGTACGCCGGTCGGGTCCCGTCCCTGCGCCGGTCAGGTCCCAGTCCGTACGCCGGCCGGGTTCCCGGTCCGTACACCGACCAGGCCCCGGTCCGTACGCCGGCGCAGTCCCCGACGGGGAACGGCGACCCGGCGGGGTCCCGGACAGTTGGACGGCGGCCCGGCCGCGGCGGCCCCGTCCTGGGCGGTGGAGCGGCGGCCCGGTCGACCCGGACAGTGGAACGGCGACCCGGTCGGGTGCCGCCCGGTGGGGGATATCCGGGCGCCGTCCCGGCCCGGTGAGCGGCGGCGTGGGCGCCGGACGCCGGAGCGGGTAGCGTGAACTGTCAATCCCCCTGACTCCAGGAGCATCCCCGCCGTGCGCATCGCAGTCACCGGCTCCATCGCCACCGACCACCTCATGACTTTCCCCGGCCGCTTCGCCGACCAGCTCGTCGCGGATCAGCTGCACACGGTCTCGCTCTCCTTCCTGGTCGACCAGTTGGACGTCCGGCGCGGCGGGGTCGGCGCCAACATCGCCTTCGGCATGGGCCAGCTCGGTACCCGGCCGGTCCTGGTGGGCGCCGCCGGACCGGACTTCGGCGAGTACCGGGCCTGGCTGGACCGGCACGGCGTCGACACCTCCTCCGTCCGTATCTCCGAGACCCTGCACACCGCTCGGTTCGTGTGCACCACCGACGCCGACCACAACCAGATCGGCTCCTTCTATACGGGCGCGATGAGCGAGGCCCGCCTCATCGAGCTCAAGACCGTCGCCGACCGCGTCGGCGGTCTCGACCTGGTCCTGATCGGGGCGGACGACCCGGAGGCGATGCTCCGGCACACCGAGGAGTGCCGCTCGCGCGCCATCCCGTTCGCCGCCGACTTCTCCCAGCAGATCGCCCGGATGAACGGCGACGAGATCCGGATACTGCTGGACGGGGCGACGTACCTGTTCTCCAACGAGTACGAGAAGGGCCTGATCGAGTCCAAGACCGGCTGGGACGACGCCGAGATCCTCTCCCGGGTCGGCCACCGCGTCACCACCCTCGGCTCGCGCGGCGTGCGCATCGAGCGCGCCGGCGCGGACCCGGTCGAGGTCGGCTGCCCGGACGAGGAGCGCAAGGCCGACCCGACGGGCGTGGGCGACGCCTTCCGCGCCGGGTTCCTCTCCGGCCTCGCCTGGGGCGTCTCCCTGGAGCGCGCCGCCCAGGTCGGCTGCATGCTGGCCACCCTGGTGATCGAGACCGTGGGCACCCAGGAGTACCAACTGCGCCGCGCCCACTTCATGGAGCGCTTCACCAAGGCCTACGGCGACGACGCGGCCCGCGAGGTCCGCGCCCACCTCGCCTGAGCCTGACGGAGCGTCGGGCGGAACCCAGCGGGACCAGAGTTACCCGGCGAAGCCCACGGAACCCAGAGGAACCTAGGAGACCCGGCGGACGACGTAGGCCGACCCCTCGTCCGCCGGCTCCTCACCCACGTACTCCTGCCCACGCATCTCGCACCACGCCGGGATGTCCAGCCGCGCCGCCTCGTCGTCGGACAGGACGCGCACCGTGCCGCCGACCGGTACGTTCCCGAAGACCTTGGCCAGCTCGATCACCGGGATCGGGCAGCGCCTGCCGAGGGCGTCCACGACCAGCGCGTCCTCCCGCACGGCGGCCGGTGCCGCCCCGGCCGGCGCCCCGAGCTTCTCCCGCACTCCCGCCACCACATCCGGCAGGACGGCCAGGAACCGCTCGACCTCCTCCTCCGGCGTCCCGGCCGGCAGCGACACCCGCACGTTGCCCTCGCTCAGCACGCCCATCGCCCGGAGGACATGGCTCGGCGTCAGCGTGCTGCTCGTGCAGGACGAACCGGAGGAGACGGAGAAGCCCTCGCGGTCCAGCTCGTGCAGCAATGTCTCCCCGTCGACATAGAGACAGGAGAAGGTGACGACACCGGGCAGCCGGCGGTCCGGGTCGCCCACGACCTCCACGTCCGGCACCAGCCGCGGCACCCGCGCCCGGATCCGCTTCGTCAACTCCCGCAGCCGTACCGCCTCCTCGGCCGCCTCCGCCCGCACCGCCCGCAGCGCGGCCGCCGCCGCCACGATCGCCGGGATGTTCTCGAACCCGGCCGCCCGGCCCGACTCCCGCTCGTCCACCGGCCCGCGCGGCGCGAACCGCACCCCCTTGCGCACGACGAGCAGCCCGGTCCCGGACGGCCCGCCCCACTTGTGGGCGCTCGCCGTCAGCAGCGACCAGTCGCCGCCGACCGGGCCCCAGCCCAGCGACTGCGCCGCGTCCACCAGCAGCGGGACACCCGCCGCCCGGCACACCGCGGCCACCTCGGCGACCGGCTGCTCGGTGCCCACCTCGTGGTTGGCCGACTGAAGACAGGCCAGCGCGGTGTCCTCGCGCAGCGCCGCCTCGTACGAGTCCACGGCCACCGTGCCCTGCCGGTCGACCGGGACCCGCGTGACCGACCCGCCGTCCGCCTCGTGTGCCTCGGCGGAATGGAGCACCGAAGAGTGTTCGACCTCTGACACGATCAGGTGGCGTCCGACGCGGCGGCGGCCCGCCAGCGCCCCCGCGATCCCGCTGTGCACCGCCCGCGTCCCGGACGAGGTGAACGTCAGCTCGTCGGCCCGGCACCCCACCGCCTCCGCGGCCGCCTCCCGGGCCGCGTCCAGCAGCAACCGGGCCCGCCGACCCTCCCGGTAGAGACGAGCGGGGTCGGCCCACCCCTCGTCGAGGGCGGCCAGCAGTGCCTGCCGGGCGACGGGATGAAGGGGAGCACTGGAAGCAGCGTCGAAGTAGGCCACACGTCAACGCTAAGCGCTCCGAAGGGACACGGGACAACGCCGAGGTGCGGCTTTGCCGCGCGGGCACGCGAGAGCCCAACCGCCCGCAGCCGCGACAAAGGGCGCATACGCGCCTCATCGGGCGCCCCGAACCCCCCTCGCAAACCGGCCCACGCAGGGGCATCCCACCCCTTCGGGCTGACCCGCGGCGCGTATGGCACCCTCCCCGCGACCCGCCGGAAGGCGTCCAGTAGGGTTTGGTCCGCATAAACATCCAAACCCCTGCCCGACGCGGGGCCGCGACCGACCAGCGAGAAGGCCGCAGCCGAACAGCGCGGGCGAGACTCTCGGGAAGGCGCTACGTGAGTCCCAACGGCTCCGACCGCTCGCCGCGGCGCCCGATGCGGCGGAAGCTGCTGCAGGCACTGACTGCGGGCCTGGTCCTGGCGACCGCAACCGGTTGCACATACAAGGACTTTCCCCGGCTGGGTATGCCCACCCCGACCACGGAAGAGGCTCCCCGGATCCTCTCGCTGTGGCAGGGGTCCTGGGCGGCCGCGCTCGCCGTCGGCTGCCTGGTGTGGGGTCTGATCCTGTGGAGTGCTTTCTTCCACCGGCGCAGCCGCACCAAGGTGGAGGTTCCTCCGCAGACCCGGTACAACATGCCCATCGAGGCGCTGTACACGGTGGTCCCCCTCGTCATCGTCTCGGTGCTCTTCTACTTCACGGCCCGTGACGAGTCCAAGCTCCTGGACATCTCCAAGAAGCCGGACGTCACGGTGAACGTCGTCGGCTACCAGTGGAGCTGGGCCTTCAACTACGTCGAGCCCGTCGCCGGTTCGTCGGGCGACGCGAAGACCGACAAGAACCTGAACGCGATTCCGGACCGGTTCAAGGCGGACTTCCCGGCGAACGCCGGCGGTGTCTACGACTACGGCATTCCGGGCACGCGGAACCCGCAGAACGGCAACCCCGGTCCGACCATGTGGCTGCCCAAGGGCAAGACCGTCCGCTTCATCCTCACCTCGCGCGACGTCATCCACTCGTTCTGGGTGCTGCCGTTCCTGATGAAGCAGGACGTCATCCCCGGCCACACCAACTCCTTCCAGGTGACCCCCACCATGGAGGGCACCTTCCGGGGCAAGTGCGCCGAGCTCTGCGGC
The DNA here is from genome assembly GCF_044754605.1 of Streptomyces sp. NPDC093064. NCBI lineage: Bacteria > Bacillati > Actinomycetota > Actinomycetes > Kitasatosporales > Streptomycetaceae > Streptomyces > Streptomyces sp. NPDC093064. Next base: position 189,745 of record NZ_JBIVPK010000007.1, on the reverse strand, counting down.
CAGGACCACTCCCGGATGCTGTTCAACGTGAAGGTCGTCTCGCCCGAGCGCTATGAGCAGCACCTCAAGGACCTCGCCAAGAAGGGGCAGACCGGTTACGTTCCCGCAGGCATCGCGCAGACGAGCCACGAGAAGAACCGGGAGACGAACAAGCTGTGAGCATCCTCAACGAACCTCAGGGTGCCGCGGCAGCTGAGGACTCTTACGAGAGCGAGCTGCCGGTCCGGCGCAGGCAACCGGGCAATCTCGCGGTGAAGTGGCTGACGACCACCGACCACAAGACGATCGGAACGCTGTACCTGGCGACGTCGTTCGCGTTCTTCTGCATCGGCGGCGTGATGGCGCTCCTCATGCGCGCCGAGCTGGCCCGCCCGGGCATGCAGATCATGTCGAACGAGCAGTTCAACCAGGCGTTCACGATGCACGGCACGATCATGCTGCTGATGTTCGCGACGCCGCTGTTCGCCGGTTTCGCGAACTGGATCATGCCGCTGCAGATCGGCGCCCCGGACGTCGCCTTCCCGCGGCTGAACATGTTCGCCTACTGGCTGTACCTGCTCGGCTCGCTGATCGCCGTGGGCGGCTTCCTCACCCCGCAGGGCGCGGCCGACTTCGGCTGGTTCGCCTACGCCCCGCTGTCCGACGCGGTGCACTCGCCGGGCATCGGCGGCGACATGTGGATCATGGGTCTGGCCCTGTCCGGTTTCGGTACGATCCTCGGCTCGGTCAACTTCATCACCACGATCATCTGCATGCGCGCGCCGGGCATGACCATGTTCCGCATGCCGATCTTCGTGTGGAACGTGCTGCTGACCGCGGTGCTGGTCCTGCTGGCCTTCCCGGTGCTGGCCGCCGCGCTGCTCGCGCTGGAGGCGGACCGCAAGTTCGGCGCCCACGTCTTCGACGCGGCCAACGGCGGTGCGCTGCTGTGGCAGCACCTGTTCTGGTTCTTCGGGCACCCCGAGGTGTACATCATCGCGCTGCCGTTCTTCGGCATCGTCAGTGAGATCATCCCGGTCTTCTCCCGCAAGCCGATGTTCGGCTACATGGGCCTGATCGGCGCGACGATCGCCATCGCCGGTCTGTCGGTGACGGTGTGGGCGCACCACATGTACGTGACTGGTGGCGTGCTCCTGCCCTTCTTCTCCTTCATGACCTTCCTGATCGCGGTCCCGACCGGCGTGAAGTTCTTCAACTGGCTCGGCACCATGTGGAAGGGCAGCCTCTCCTTCGAGACACCGATGCTGTGGGCGACCGGCTTCCTGATCACCTTCGTCTTCGGTGGTCTGACCGGTGTGATCCTGGCCGCGCCGCCGCTGGACTTCCACATCTCGGACTCGTACTTCGTGGTGGCGCACTTCCACTACGTCGTGTTCGGCACCGTGGTGTTCGCGATGTTCGCCGGCTTCCACTTCTGGTGGCCGAAGTTCACCGGCAAGATGCTCGACGAGCGGCTCGGCAAGATCACCTTCTGGACGCTGTTCATCGGCTTCCACGGCACCTTCCTGGTCCAGCACTGGCTGGGCGTGGAGGGCATGCCGCGCCGGTACGCCGACTACCTGGCGGCCGACGGCTTCACCGCGCTGAACACGCTGTCGACGATCTTCTCGTTCGTGCTCGGCCTGTCGATCCTGCCGTTCCTCTACAACATCTGGAAGACGGCCAAGTACGGCAAGCCGGTCGGCGTCGACGACCCGTGGGGCTACGGCCGCTCCCTGGAGTGGGCGACCTCCTGCCCGCCGCCGCGGCACAACTTCCTCACCCTGCCGCGGATCCGCAGCGAATCCCCGGCGTTCGACCTGCACCACCCCGAGATCGCCGCGCTCGACCAGCTCGAGAACGCGGGTCACGGTGAGAAGGCCCTCGCTGGTGGCAAGGAGGCCGGCAAGTGAAGATCCAGGGCAAGATGTTCATGTGGCTGAGCGTCTTCCTGCTCATCACCGCCATCGTCTACGGCGTGTGGTCGAAGGAAGCGGTCGGCGCGACGGCGCTCTTCATGGCCTTCGGTCTGTCCATCATGATCGGCTTCTACCTGGGCTTCACGGCCCGGCGGGTCGACGTGGGCGCCCAGGACGACAAGGAGGCCGATGTCGCGGACGACGCCGGCGAGCTGGGCTTCTTCAGCCCGCACAGCTGGCAGCCGCTCGGCCTCGGCATCGGTGGCGCGCTGGCCTTCCTCGGCATCGCGGTCGGCTGGTGGCTCGTGTACTTCGCGGCGCCGATCATCATGATCTCCGTATGGGGCTGGGTCTTCGAGTACTACCGCGGCGAGAACCGCACCCAGTAACCAGCGCCGAGCATCGCTGAACACCAGGGAGTCCGGACTCTCCACCTGGAGAGTCCGGACTCCCTCTTTTGGATGACTTATTCCCTCGAAAATTCCCTCGGACGGGTGAGCCACCGTGCCGGAGGTGACGAAGCTACCTAGCGTGAGGGACATGAGCACCACTGTGATTTCCCGCGGAGCGGGAGCGATCCTGCTGGTCACCGCCCTCGGCACGAGTGCCACCGCCTGCGGTTCGGACGGCAATCCGCTGGCTGCCTCCCCGTACGACGCGGCGGACCAGATCTCCTTCAGCGGCCCCACGGAAGCCGGGAAGAAGGCCGACCCGGACAAGCCCCTGGAAGTCACCGCTCAGGGCGAGGACGGGCGCATCACGGACGTCACGGCCGTGGACGCCACGGGGCGCCAGGTCTCCGGCGAGCTGGCCGCCGACGGCAGCCGCTGGCACAGCACCTCACCGCTCGCCGGGGGCGCCCACTACACGGTCCGGGTGAGCACCGAGGACGAGGACGGAAGGCCCGGCCGCAAGGTCCTCACGTTCGACACGGACAAGCCCAAGGGCCAACAGCTCCTGAACGTCAAGTTCGGTCCTGAGGCGGGCACCTACGGCGTCGGCCAGCCCATCACGGCCGAACTCAGCCAGCCCATCAAGGACAAGGCCCAGCGGGTCGTCGTCGAGCGCGCCCTCAGGGTCGACTCCAAGCCCGCCGTGCAGGGCTCCTGGTACTGGGTGAACGACAAGGAGCTCCACTACCGCCCGCAGGACTACTGGCCCGCCAATGCCACCGTCGAGGCGCACAGCAACCTGGAGAACATCAAGATCAGCGACAAGCTGCGGGGCGGCGCGGCCAAGCCGCTGAAGATCACCACGGGTGACCGGATCGTGGCGGTGACGGACGCCGCCAAGCACCTGATGACGGTCTACAAGAACGACGAGAAGATCAAGGAGATCCCGATCACCACCGGCAAGCCCGGCTTCGCGACCCGCAACGGGATCAAGGTCGTCCTGGCCAAGCAGTACTACGTCCAGATGAAGAGCTCCACCGTCGGCATCGCCGCGGGCTCCAGCGATTCGTACGACCTGCCGGTGTACTACGCCACCCGCGTGACCTGGAGCGGTGAGTACGTCCACGCCGCCCCGTGGTCCGTCGGCTCCCAGGGAGCGGCCAACGTCAGCCACGGCTGCACCGGCATGAGCACCCCCAACGCCTCCTGGTTCTTCAACACCGTCCACGAGGGCGACCTGGTCCAGGTCGTCAACTCGACCGGCCACAACATGGAGCTCTTCGACAACGGCTTCGGCGACTGGAACATGCCCTGGCAGAAGTGGGTCCAGGGCAGCGCCATCGCCGCCGACGCCGACGGCGCCGGGGCGCAGACGAACAAGGCGCGCCTGACCCCGCAGAGCGTGTGAGACGCGGGACGACAGGGCCCCGAGGGGGTCACGGACGGCCCGCGGCCGCAAAGGGGCGGCGCCGTCCGCCGAGCCCCGCTCAAGGGCCTCAGACGCCGCTCAGCGCCTTCTTGCGCAGCAGGGAGGCCAGAGCGGCGGCGAACTCCACCGGTTCCACCGGAAGCGTGACCGCGGCGTCCGCCCGGCTCCACGTGGCCAGCCACGCGTCCTGCGGCCGCCCGATGAGCAGGAGCACCGGAGGGCAGTTGAAGACCTCGTCCTTGATCTGCCGGCACATCCCCATGCCGCCCATGGGCACGGCCTCGCCGTCCAGGACGCAGACGTCGATGCCGCCCCGGTCCAGCTCCTTGAGGACCGCGGCGGGCGTGGCGCACTCCAGGAACTCCACCACGGGGGCGTCCGGAGCGGGCCGGCGGCCGCTCGCCAGCCGCACCTGCTCCCGGGTATTGGCGTCGTCGCTGTAGACCAGCACCGTGGCGGTCGCCTGCATTGTTCCTCCGCGTCGTTGGTCGGGAAAAACCCCGTCGGGAACTGTCGGGAACTTCCGGGTACCGATGGCGCGGATGCTACCCCCTTCAACTCCTGGTAGACAGCGTTCGGAACAGCCCTTCGAGGGGCCGTTCGGGCAGAGCACACCCCCAGGACACTCCGAACGGCACCCCCCGGGGTGAGGGCGGGATAAGCGACCGACATAATGTCGGCGTGGCGACAGCAACGACAGTAGAAACCGGGCACGCGCACCCGTCGGTCAACCGACCGAACCTCACCAGCGTCGGAACCATCATCTGGCTGAGTTCCGAGCTGATGTTCTTCGCGGCCCTCTTCGCGATGTACTTCACCCTGCGATCGGTGACGGGTCCGGCGCACTGGAAGGAGATGGCGGGCGCTCTCAACGTCCCCTTCTCGTCGGTGAACACCACGATCCTGGTGCTCTCCTCACTCACCTGCCAGCTCGGCGTCTTCGCCGCCGAGCGCGGTGACGTGAAGAAGCTCCGGGGCTGGTTCATCGTCACCTTCATCATGGGTGCGATCTTCATCGGCGGTCAGATCTTCGAGTACACCGAGCTGGTGAAGAAGGACGGCATCTCGCTGTCCTCCGACCCGTACGGCTCGGTGTTCTACCTGACCACCGGCTTCCACGGGCTGCATGTGACGGGCGGTCTCATCGCCTTCCTGCTGGTCCTCGGCCGCACCTACGCGGCCCGGAGGTTCACTCACGAGCAGGCGACCGCGGCCATCGTCGTGTCCTACTACTGGCACTTCGTCGATGTCGTCTGGATCGGACTCTTCGCCACGATCTACCTGATCAAGTAGCCGACGAACCGATCCAAGTCCGCAAAGCATCGACGCAGAAGATCCTGACACCGGGGTAATCCGTGAAAAAGCTCTCCGCACGACGACGCCATCCGCTGGCGGCGGTCGTCGTCCTACTCTTCGCGCTGGCGGCCACTGGGGGGCTGTACACCGCGTTCGCGCCCGCGAGCAAGGCGAAGGCCGAGGACACCGCCCAGTCCCTCACCATCGAGGAGGGCAGGAAGCTCTATCTGGTCGGCTGCGCCAGCTGCCACGGCACCGGTGGGCAGGGCACCACTGACGGTCCCAGCCTGGTGGGTGTGGGCGCAGCGGCGGTCGACTTCCAGGTGGGCACCGGCCGTATGCCGGCCCAGCAGCCGGGCGCGCAGATCCCGCGCAAGAAGGTCATCTACAACCAGGCCGAGATCGACCAGCTCGCCGCGTACATCGCGTCCCTGGGTGCCGGTCCCAACGTGCCGACGAAGAACCAGTACAGCCCCGAGGGCGCGGATGCCGCCAAGGGCGGTGAGCTGTTCCGCACCAACTGCGCCCAGTGCCACAACTTCACCGGCAAGGGCGGTGCGCTGACGCACGGCAAGTACGCCCCTGACCTCACGGGTGTGAGCAACAAGCACATCTACGAGGCCATGCAGACCGGCCCGCAGAACATGCCTTCCTTCCCCGACACGCTGCTGACGGGGAAGAACAAGAAGGACATCATCGCGTACCTCGACGCGGTCAACGGTGACGAGACCACGACCCCGGGCGGTATGGACCTGGGTGGCCTCGGACCGGTCACCGAGGGTCTGTTCGCCTGGATCTTCGGGCTGGGTGCCCTTGTCGCGGTCGCCGTCTGGGTCGCCGCTCGGACCGCAAAGGCCAAGAAGTCATGAGTAGCCAAGACATTCCTGAAGAGAACCTGCCCGCAGAGCAGGCAGCCCACGAGCACGGGCGCGGCGCGGTCTCCGTGGCGGACGAGCGGGCTCCGTTCGCCGACCCGGGACTGCCGCCCCACGAGCACCGGATCCAGGACATCGACGAGCGGGCCGCCAGGCGGTCCGAGCGCACCGTCGCCCTGATGTTCACGGTGTCGATGCTGGCCACCATCGGCTTCATCGCCTCCTATGTGACGATCCCGCACGACAAGTCGATCTTCGTCTTCCCGATCGGGCACATCAACGCGCTGAACTTCGCGCTCGGCCTCACGCTGGGTGTGGCGCTGTTCGCGATCGGCGCGGGCGCGGTCCACTGGGCCCGCACCCTGATGTCCGACGTCGAGGTCGCCGACGAGCGTCACCCGATCGCGGCGTCCCCCGAGGTCCGTGCGAAGGTCCACGCGGACTTCAAGCAGGGCGCCAAGGAGTCGGCGATCGGCCGTCGCAAGCTGATCCGCAACACGATGCTCGGCGCGCTCACGCTGGTGCCGCTGTCCGGCGTCATGCTGCTGCGCGACCTGGGCCCGCTGCCCGGGACCAGCCTGCGCCACACGCTGTGGGCCAAGGGCAAGCGCCTCGTCAACATGAACACCAACCTGCCGCTGCGTCCCGAGGACGTCTCGGTCGGCTCGCTCACCTTCGCGATGCCGGACGGGATGAAGGACACGGACGAGGACTTCGCCAACGAGATCGCCAAGGCGGCCCTGATGATCATCCGGCTCGAGCCGGCCGACATCAAGGACAAGCGCGAACTCGACTGGGGCCACGAGGGCATCGTCGCCTTCTCGAAGATCTGCACCCACGTGGGTTGCCCGATCTCCCTGTACGAGCAGCAGACGCACCACGCCCTGTGCCCGTGCCACCAGTCCACCTTCGACCTCTCCGACGGTGCCCGAGTGATCTTCGGCCCCGCCGGCCACGCTCTGCCGCAGCTGCGCATCGGCGTGGACAGCGAGGGTTACCTCCAGGCGCTCGGCGACTTCGCGGAGCCCGTCGGTCCTGCATTCTGGGAGCGCGGATGAGTACATCAGCAGCCAACGAGTCCCGCTCTCGCGGGCAGGCACCGGCCGGCGAGAGGCTCGCCGACTGGGCCGACGGCCGACTGGGGATCTACTCCCTGGCCAAGGCCAACATGCGCAAGATCTTCCCCGACCACTGGTCGTTCATGTTGGGCGAGGTCTGCCTCTACAGCTTCATCATCATCATCCTCACGGGTGTGTACCTGACGCTGTTCTTCCACCCCTCGATGAACGAGGTGGTGTACAACGGCTCGTACGTCCCGCTGCAGGGTCAGCTGGTGAGCGAGGCGTTCAACTCGACCATGCACATCTCCTTCGAGGTGCGCGGTGGTCTGCTCATCCGGCAGATCCACCACTGGGCCGCGTTGATCTTCCTGGCCGGCATGTTCGTGCACATGATGCGCGTGTTCTTCACCGGCGCGTTCCGCAAGCCGCGTGAGATCAACTGGCTGTTCGGCTTCCTGCTGTTCGCCCTGGGCATGTTCACCGGTTTCACCGGTTACTCGCTCCCGGACGACCTGCTCTCCGGCACCGGTGTCCGCTTCACCGAGGGTGCGATCCTGTCCATGCCGATCGTCGGCACGTACATCTCGTACTTCCTCTTCGGCGGCGAGTTCCCCGGTCACGACTTCGTGGCGCGGTTCTACTCGATCCACATCCTGCTGCTGCCCGGCATCATGCTGGGCCTGGTGGTGGCCCACCTGATCCTGGTCTTCTACCACAAGCACACGCAGTTCGCGGGTCCCGGCAAGAGCAACAAGAACGTCGTCGGCATGCCGCTGCTGCCGGTGTACATGGCCAAGGCCGGCGGCTTCTTCTTCCTGGTCTTCGGTGTCCTCGCGATGATCGCGGCGCTCGTGGAGATCAACGCGATCTGGGCGATCGGCCCGTACCGTCCGGACCAGGTGTCCACCGGCGCCCAGCCCGACTGGTACATGGGCTTCGCCGAGGGTCTGGTCCGCTTCATGCCGGGCTGGGAGGTCAACTTCTGGGGCCACACGCTCGTCCTGGGCGTGTTCATCCCGCTGGTCCTCTTCGGCCTGGTCCTGGCGGCGCTGGCGGCGTACCCGTTCATCGAGTCCTGGATCACCGGCGACAAGCGCGAGCACCACATCCTGGACCGCCCGCGCAACGCCCCGACGCGTACCGCGTTCGGTGTCGCCTGGATCACGATGTACATGATCACGCTGGTCGGCGGCGGCAACGACCTGTGGGCCACGCACTTCCACCTGTCGATCAACGCGGTCACCTGGTTCGTCCGGATCGGCTTCTTCGTCGGACCGATCATCGCGTTCGTCGCCACCAAGCGGATCTGCCTCGGCCTCCAGCGCCGCGACAAGGAGAAGGTGCTGCACGGTCGTGAGACCGGCATCATCAAGCGCCTGCCGCACGGTGAGTTCATCGAGGTCCACGAGCCGCTCAGCCAGGAGCAGCTCTACACGCTCACGGCGCACGACCAGTACGAGCCGGCCGAGATCGGCCCGGCGGTCGACGAGAACGGCGTCGAGCGCAAGATCAAGGGCTCGCAGAAGCTGCGCGCCAAGCTCAGCAACGCGTACTACGGCGAGGACAACCAGATCCCGAAGCCGACCGTCGAGGAGTACAGGGAGATCACGAGCGGCCACGGCCACCACTGATCACTGACCGCTGAGCGTCGCCACGCCACGGTCGAAGGGCCCCGTCCGATCCCCGGACGGGGCCCTTCGCGGTGTCCGGGGCTGGATAGGGTGGACCTGTTCGAGATTCGCGTCCCGCCGTACGGGACACCGACCCAGGAGCGGCATATGAACGCTGTGACCCCCGCTGGAGGCAACACCGCGGCGGGCCGCTCCTGGCCCGCCCTGCTGAACGGCCTGCTGGACGGCCGGGACCTCACCGCCGACGAGACCGCCTGGGCGATGGACCTGATCATGCGCGGCGAGGCGACCGACGCACAGATCGCCGGGTTCGTGGTGGCCCTGCGGGCCAAGGGCGAGACGGTGGAGGAGATCACCGGCCTGGTCCGGACGATGTACGAGCACGCCAATGTGATCGAGGTACCCGGCGCGACCGTAGACATCGTCGGCACCGGCGGCGACGGTGCCAAGACGGTGAACATCTCCACCATGTCCTCGATCGTCGTGGCCGGCACCGGCGCCAGTGTCGTCAAGCACGGCAACCGGGCCGCGTCCTCCGCCTCCGGGGCCTCCGACGTACTGGAGAAGCTCGGCGTCAATCTGGAACTGACGCCGCGGCGGGTGGCCGAGGTCGCGCAGGAGGCCGGAATCACCTTCTGCTTCGCGATCAAGTTCCATCCGGCGCTGCGCCACGCGGGCGCCGCCCGCGGCCAGTTGGCCATCCGCACGGTCTTCAACGTGCTGGGCCCGCTGACCAACCCGGCCAGGGTGCGGGCCCAGGCCGTCGGGGTCGCGGACCCGCGCATGGCACCGGTCGTCGCCGGCGTCTTCGCCGAGCGCGGCCACTCCTCCCTGGTCTTCCGGGGCGACGACGGCCTCGACGAGCTCACCACGACCGCCACCTCCCAGGTCTGGATCGTCCGGGACGGCACGGTGACCCAGGAGCGCTTCGACCCGCGGGACGTCGGCATCGAACTGGTGCCCGTGGAGGCGCTGCGGGGCGGTGACGCCTCGTACAACGCCGAGGTGGCCCGGCGCGTGCTGGACGGCGAGAAGGGGCCCGTACGGGACGCCGTCCTGCTGAACTCCGCGGCGGCGCTGGTGGCCCTGCGGCCGGGCCCGGGCACCCTCGCCGAACAGATCCGGGCCGGTATGGACCGCGCGGCGGAGTCGATCGACTCCGGGTCCGCCAAGCGCACGCTGGAGCGCTGGGTGACCGTCAGCAACGCCTGAGACCCGGGCCTCCCCTCGCAAGGCGCAGTCCACGATCCGGACTGCGCCTTGCGCGTGGAAGATCGTGTGGCAGGATGCTGAACCAGGTCATGAGTGACAGCCATGTGGCCCCGGCCGGCTGTCCGGCAACCCTCCGTCCGTGGCGGGGTGCCCCGGGTGAAGACCAGGCCGTAGGCAGCGAGGCCTACGGCAAGCGCGGACCCCTCGCACTCCTTCGAGTGGACACAGTCCAGGGGTCCTGGTCGACGAGGGAGCCTTCCGTGAGCAAGCGAATGCGCTAGGGCCTGTCGCCCCCGAGGCCGCAGAGCCCCGCCACCGCGCTTTCCCCTTCACCCTTCCCCACGCTCGAGCCATGCCTGCTCGCGTGGTGATTCCGCCTGCTTTCACGGGAGTTCACCCATGTCCGTCTCCACCGTCTCCACCGTCGCCGCCGACCAGTCCGTCTGTTCCCCGCTGCCCGTGCTGGGCCGGGACGTCACCGTTCCGCTCGTCACCGGCGGGGAGGTCACCTACGCGGCGCTCGACTACGCGGCCAGCGCGCCCGCCCTCCAGCGCGTCTGGGACGACGTGGCGGCGTACGCGCCGTACTACGGCAGCGTCCACCGCGGCGCCGGCTACCTCTCCCAGCTCTCCACCGACCTGTTCGAGAACGCCCGGAGGACGGTCGCGGAGTTCCTGGACTGCCGTGCGGAGGACCAGGTGGTCTTCACCCGGTCCACCACCGACTCCCTGAACCTGCTCGCCCGCGCGCTGCCCGCGGACTGCCAGGTCTTCGTCTTCGAGACCGAGCACCACGCCTCGCTGCTGCCGTGGCGGGACGCGCGGGTGACCTGCCTCGACGCCCCGCGCACCCCGGAGCGGGCCGTGGCGACCCTGGAGCGGGCCCTCGCCGGCCGCGACCCCCACGGCCCGGCCCTGGTGTGCGTCACCGGCGCCTCCAACGTCACCGGCGAGCTGTGGCCCGTACGGGAGCTGGCCGCCGCCGCCCACGCGCACGGCGCCCGGATCGTCCTGGACGCCGCCCAGCTCGCCCCGCACCACCCGGTGTCCGTCCGCGACCTCGACGTCGACTGGGTCGCCTTCTCCGGCCACAAGCTGTACGCCCCCTTCGGCTCCGGCGTCCTGGCCGGCCGAGCCGACTGGCTCCGTGAGGCCGAGCCGTACCTCGCGGGCGGCGGCGCGAGCCGCACGGTGGCGCGGCGCGCCGACGGGTCCGTGGACGTGAGCTGGCACGAGTCGGCCGCCCGCCACGAGGCCGGCTCCCCGAACGTCATCGGCGCCTACGCCGTCGCCTCGGCCTGCACGGCGCTGACCGAGGCCGGCTTCGACGACCTCGTCGCGCGCGAGCGGTACCTGATCCGCAAGGTGCGGGCGGGTCTCGCCGAGGTGCCCGAGGTCAGGGTGCTCTCCCTGTTCGGCGACGACGCCCCGCGGGTCGGCGTGATCTCCTTCGTCGTGGCGGGCTGGAACAGCTCCCACTTCGCCGCCGCCCTCTCCGCCGAGTACGGCATCGGCGTCCGCGACGGCCTCTTCTGCGCCCACCCCCTGGTCCGCACCCTGCTGGGCGGCGATCCGCAGAGCCAGGGCGAGTGCGGCGCGCCCGAGGCCGCCCCGGGCGAGAAGTCCCTCAACGCCATCCGCGTGAGCTTCGGCGCGGGGACGCCCGACGAGCACGTGGACCGCTTCGTTGCGGCGGTGCGGGAGCTGGTCAGGGACGGCGCGAAGTGGACGTACCGCACGGAGGACGGCCGCTGCGTGCCCGCGGTGTGATCCGCCCGCTCAGGAGCCCGGGGCGGTCAGGAGTCCAGCCCGATGGCGAACGCCGCCTCCAGGTCGTGCTGCGAGTAGGTGCGGAAGGCCACGTGCGTGTCCGTCCCCTCGACGCCCGGGATCTTGCTGATCCGCCCCGGGATGACCTCCGCCAGGTCCTCGTGCTGCCGCACCCGGACCATGGCGATCAGGTCGTAGGTGCCGGTGACGGAGAAGACCTCGCTGACCGAGTCCAGTGAGGCGATCTGCTCGGCGATCTCGGGGATCCGGTCCACGCTGGTCTTGATGAGGACGATCGCGGTGATCACGGCTGGTTCTCTCCCTCGGGGGCCGGAGCAGGGGCGGCCTTCACTCTAGTCTTCCGGCCGAACCAGGCCCACGCGCAGGCGAAGCCCAGGGCGAAGCCCACCACGTGGGCCAGGTAGGCGACCTGCGGTCCCTCGGCGGCGCGGCCGGCGGCCAGCCACTGGAGGGCCGCCCAGAAGGGCAGCACCACCCACGCGGGAAAGCGCAGCGGCAGGAAGAACAGGAACGGGAAGAGACTGGTCACCCGGGCGCTGGGGAATAGGTAGAGAAACGCGCCGAGGACCGCCGAGATCGCGCCCGAGGCCCCCACCAGGCTCTGCCCGGAGTCGGCGTTGGCGACCGCGTAGCCCACGAGGGCCAGGTAGCCGCAGCCGACGTAGAACAGCGTGAACCGGACGCGGCCCATGCGCTCCTCGGTCATCGCCCCGAAGACGTAGAGGAAGAGCATGTTGCCGAGCAGGTGCACCCAGCTGCCGTGCACGAACAGGGCCGTCGCGGGGGTGAGGGCGGCCCGGAGCGAGCCGGTGAACAAGACGTCGGGGATCACGCCCCACCGCCGGAAGTAGGCCCGCTGGGCGAGCAGCAGCGCGTCCCCCGTGCCGTAGGAGGGATTGAGGCCCGCCGCCGGGCCGGCCACGAAGATCAGACAGCACAGGACGATCAGGGCACACGTCACCGGCGCCTGCATGCTCCGTACCGCCCTGGCCGCCCTGATCGTCCGGGCCGCCACCGTGAACCTGTTGCCGATCATGTGCACAGAGCATGGCGTAACCGGACGCAACCGCACAGACCGCCTCGCCGCCATGGACGGACCGGCGCCGAGAAGCCGCCAGGCCGTAGGGTTACGTGCCACACGCCCAGGGAAGCTGGCGCGCCACGGACACAGAAGGAAGCGAACAGTCACGATGACGGTTCCCCTGCCGACCGCCACGACCCGGTGGCGCTGCACCCTGTGCGGCAACCTCACCCGCTTCGACGTGACCCGCTCGTCGAAGGTCGTGGAGTACGTCCACCTCGACCTGGCGGGAGAGCCGCAGGTCGAGGAGCGCGAGGTGGTCAGTGAGACGATCGAGTCGGTGCGTTGCCGCTGGTGCAACGCCGTGGACCAGGTGGAACTCGTGGACAGGCCGGGCGCCGGCTCCTGAGCGGAGCGGGCCCGCACAGGCGACCCCGGCGGGGGTCCGCGAAGCACAGAGGCACAGAGGCACCGAGGCATTGAGGCATTGGGGTGACGGATGGTGGAGACACAAGGCGGGGGGCCGGGCGACGGCGCCGCCGAGGTGCTCGACCGTCCCCTGCCCGACGGAGTGCGCCGCCGGGTCGTCCAGATCGTCTCGGACGCCTTCGGCGCGCTGACGTTCGCCGAGCTGCCCGCGCAGCTGCGGCAGTACGCCCGGTTCACCCCGAGTCGCCGGGCGAAGTTCGCGGGCAACGCGATGGCGTCCGCGCTGGAGACCGATCCGCTGTTCCGCCAGCGCATCGGCGAGAAGTTCAAAGAGGACCAGCCGGAGCTGTCGGGCGCCCTCGACTCCGGCTCGCCGCCCCCGGCCGCGGATCCGCTCGACGTGGCGGCCGCGGCCTACGTACTGCGTCCGCCGGGCTGGGTGAAGCTGGTCGCCGCCGCGGGTGAGGAGGCGCAGCGGGCGGACGCCGAGCGCGCCGACGAGGAGAGCCGCGCCGAACTGGAGCGGCTGCGCGCCGAGCTGGCGGCGGCCCGCGAGCAGACCCGCGCCGACACCGAGCGGCTGCGGGCCGAGCTGGACGCCGCCAGGAAAGAGGCCGAGTCGCTGCACCGCAAGCTGCGGGCCGCGCACAGCGACGTCAAACGCGGTGAGGCCGCGCTGCGCAAAGTGCGGGGCGACATCGAGGCCGTGCGGGCCGAGGGACAGGCGCAGGTGTCGGCCGCCGAGAGCGAGGCCCGGCGGCTCAAGTCGCGTCTGGGGGAGGCGGAGGCCGCGCTGGAGGCGGCCCGCAGGGCGGCCCGCGAGGGGCGCAGCGTGGAGGACATGCGGGTACGGCTGCTGCTGGACACCGTCCTCGACGCGGCCCAGGGGCTGCGCCGGGAGCTGGCACTGCCGCCGGTGTCGGTGCGGCCGGCTGAGACCGTGGACGCGGTCGAGCCGGGCCGGATGACCCCCAAGGACATCGCCGCCCGCGCGCTGTCCGAGCACGACCCGGCGATCCTCGACCAGTTGCTCGCGCTGCCGCAGGCCCATCTGGTCGTCGACGGCTACAACGTGACCAAGACCGGTTATCCGCAGATGCCGCTGGAGAAGCAGCGGCTGAGGCTGCTGGGGCAGCTCTCGCAGCTCGCCGCGCAGACCGGCGCCGAGGTCACCTGTGTCTTCGACGGGGCCGAGCTGGTCGCGCCGGTGCTCCTCGCGCCGCCGCGCGGTGTGCGGGTGCTGTTCTCCAAGCCGGGGGTCACCGCGGACGAGCTGATCCGTCAGCTGGTGCGGGCCGAGCCGCCCGGCCGTCCGGTGATCGTCGCCTCGACCGACCGCGAGGTCGCCGACGGGATCGCGAAGGCGGGGGCGCGGCCGGTGGCCTCGGTGGTGCTGCTGAAGCGGCTCTCACGCGGCTGAAACCGGACGTAGGGCACGTAAGCCTCAAGCGCAACATACAGGAGCCATTCCCGAATTGACCGGAAGCGTCACGCGACGCAGGGTCAAGTGGTCCTCACTGCTGGTGAGTTATGGGCAAAGAATGAAGCGAGTGGTGGGATTTTCGGCTCCAGGATTTGAATTCATCACGATGAGGTCACTAGGGTCGAGCCTCGAACCTCCGAGCGGGTGATCACTCAGAAGAAGGAGCTCGCTTCCGTGGCGTCCCACCGTCGACCCAAGCAACCCAGCCGTGCGCGCGTGACTGTGCTCACCACCGCGGCGGCAGCGGCCGTAGCCATCAGTGCCCAGGCCGCCAATGCCGCCCCGAGCGCGAAGCCGAGCAAGGACGAAGTCAAGTCCAAGGTCGACGAGCTCTACGAGCAGGCGGAGCAGGCCACCGAGAAGTACAACGGGGCCAAGGAGAAGCAGGAGAAGCTCCAGAAGGAGATCTCCACCATCCAGGACAACGTCGCCCGCGGCCAGCAGGAGCTCAACAAGCTCCGCGACGGCCTCGGTTCGATGGCCGCCGGCCAGTACCGCACCGGCGGGATAGACCCCTCGCTCCAGCTCTTCCTGTCCGCCAACCCGGACGACTACCTCGACAAGGCCTCCACGCTCGATCAGTTGAGCGGCCAGCAGGTCGAGGCGCTGAAGAAGATCCAGGACAAGCAGCGCGAGCTCACCCAGGAGCGGTCCGAGGCCTCCGCGAAGCTCAAGGACCTCGCCGCCACCCGCACCGAGCTGGGCAACAAGAAGCAGGAAGTCCAGGGCAAGCTCGCCGAGGCGCAGCGGCTCCTGAACAGCCTCACCGCCGCGGAGAAGGCCGCGCTCGCCGACGAGCAGGCCAGGGCCAGCCGGGCCTCCGCCGACCGCGTGCAGCTGGGCAACTCCACCCCCGCCTCCGGCCGGGCCGGCGCCGCGTTCTCCGCCGCCCAGACCAAGATCGGCTCGCCCTACGTCTACGGCGCCACCGGCCCGTCCTCGTACGACTGCTCGGGTCTGACCTCCTGGGCGTACGCCCAGGCCGGTGTCGGGATACCGCGCACCTCCCAGGCGCAGGCCAACGCGGGCACCCGAATCTACTCGCAGAGCCAGCTCCAGGTCGGCGACCTGGTCATCTTCTACGGCGACCAGCACCACGTCGGCCTCTACGCGGGCAACGGCCAGGTGCTCCACGCCCCGCGCACCGGCACCGTCGTGCGCTACGAGTCGATCAACAACATGCCCTTCCAGTTCGGCGTCCGCATCTGACGCCATCCCGGGAGCACACCTCGTGCTCGCCCGAACGGGCGAATCCCGGCACCCCACGGTGACCCCGCGCCCCGCCGATGACCTGCGTCAGAGGCGGGGCGCCGGTGTTTGGGTACCCGTACTGGCAGCCCGGGGGGCCGCAGCGGCGCTGCTAGAGTCGCGCTGTCCGACGACGTAGTTGGCGGACCTACCGCCGGACGGGCGGGAAGTGAAGCCTGTGGAGACCTTGTCAGACCACCCTCAGGGGCGGCAGGGGTCGGTGAAGCAGGAACCCGAGGGAGCGCCGCGCAGCGGTGCAGACCGGAATCGTCTGCGTTGACGCAGGCGAGGGCGTCAATGTCTGGCGCGTTTCCCCCCAGGCCCGGGCGCTCGGCGTCCCGGCCCGGGGAAGCGGTCAGTGTCCGCCAGTGGAGGGAGTACGGCTTCCCGTGGGGTCTCATCGCCGCCCGGCACCTTCCGGGTTCGACCGGGGCGCGGGTACCGCGTTCTGCGTTCTGTCCGCCGCGGCCGCCGCCCTCGGCGCCGTTCCGGCCACCTCGGCCGTCGCCGCTCCGCACGGCGACGCCCGGTCCGAGGTCGACCGCCTCTACCAGGAGGCCGAGAAGGCGACCGAGGCCTTCGACAAGGCCGGTGAGCGCGCCGACCTCCTGCGCGGCCGGGTACGCGACTTCCAGGACCGCATCGCCCGACGGCAGCAGCGTGTCAACGACCTCAGGGAGTCGCTGGGTTCGCTGGCCGGAGCCCAGTACCGCTCCGGCTTCGACCCGTCGATCGCCCTGCTGTTCTCCCGGGACCCGGCCGACTACCTCGACAAGGCCGCCACGCTCGACCGGATCACCGCCCACCAGGCCGGCGAACTGAAGGACCTGCGGCGGGCGCTGCGCGAACTCTCCCAGGACCGCGCCGAGGCCACCCGCGCCCTCGCCGAACTGGACAAGAACCGCAAGGCGGTCGCGACCCACAAGCGGACGGTCGAGCAGAAGCTCGCCCAGGCCCGCCGGCTCCTCGGCTTCCTGTCCCCGTCGGAGCGGGAGGCCTACGAGCGGGCCTCCCGCTCCGGCCGCGAGGACATCTTCCCCGGCCTCGACGCCGGACCGGCCGCCTCCGCCCGCGCGGCCGCCGCCCTCGCCGCCGCCCACTCCGCCCTCGGCCGCCCTTACATCTGGGGCGCCAACGGGCCCGCGGGATTCGACTGTTCGGGCCTGATGCAGTGGTCGTACGCGCAGGCCGGAGTGCATCTGCCGCGCACCTCGCAGGAGCAGCGCAACGCGGGCCGGCGGATCCCGCTGTCCGAGGCCAGGCCCGGCGACCTGATCGTCTACCGCTCCGACGCCGGCCATGTCGCGATGTACGCGGGCAACGGCCGGGTGATCCACGCGCCGCATCCGGGCGCTCCGGTGCGCTACGACCGGGTGAACATGATGCCGATCTCGTCGGTCACCAGGGTCTGACGGCCGTCCCGGTGCCGCCGTACGATCGGGAAATGGCTGGTCGTGGGCGGGTGTCGAAATCCTCGGTGACGGTGGTGTGCCTGCTGCTCGCGTCCCTGACGGCCTGCGGCGGGCCGTCCGCGGCCGACACCGCGAAGTCCGAGGTGCAGCGGGTGCTCGACCGGCGGGCCGCGGCGGTCCTGCACCACGACCCGGCGGCGTACGCCGCGACCGGGACCCGGGACCCGTACGCACGGCTGCGGGCCGTCCCGCTGACGGACTGGTCCTACCGGCTGAAGAGCCTGCGCCGCAGCGGCGACACCGCGGTCGCGCAGGCCGAACTGCGCTACCGGGTCACCGGGTACGACAAGGCGCCCGTCACCGCCGGGCGCACGCTGACCCTGTCCACCGGCGCCGACGGGAAGTGGTACGTCGACTCCGACCGGCCGGTGAAGAAGTCCGCCGAGCAGTTGTGGGACCAGGGCACGGTCTCGGTGGTGCGCGGGCGGCGCAGCCTCGTGCTCGGCGTCGGACACGGCGACGCGGTCCTGCGCGGCTACGCGGGCCTGGCCGACCGCGCGATACCCGCGGTGTCGGACGCGTGGGGCACGGACTGGAGCCGGCAGGTCGTCCTGCTGGTCCCCAGGTCCCTGGAGGGCATGGCCGGACTGCTCGGCTCGCCCGCCTCCAACTACCGCGGGATCGCCGCCGTCACCACGGGCGAGACCGGGGGCGCGGGCCGGGCGCCCGCGGACCGGATCATCGTCAACCCCGCCGCCTACGGCATGCTCGGATCGCTCGGCAAGCAGGTCGTCCTCACCCACGAGACGACCCATGTCGCCACCCGCGCCCACACCAACGCCGCCACCCCGCTGTGGCTCTCCGAGGGCTACGCCGACTGGGTCGGCTACCGCGGTACCGGCCGCCCCCCGGACCAGGTCGCGCCCGAACTGCGGCGCGCCGTGACCGACGGGGACGTTCCCGCCGCCCTGCCGTCCGACGAGGATTTCGGGTTCGCCGGCGATCCGGCCCGGCTCGCCCGGGCCTACGAGAGCGGCTGGATGGCCTGCCGCATGATCGCCGACCAGTGGGGCGAGCGGCGCCTCGACGACTTCTACCGCTCCGTCGGCGCGCACGGCACCCGCGAGGGCGCGGTCGAGGACGCCCTGCGGAAGGTCCTCGGCACCACCCTGGACCGGTTCACCCAGCAGTGGCGCGCGTACCTCGTGCGTCAACTGGGCTGATCGAGCCGGGCGGTGGGCCGGGCCGCCCGGTCCGGCGGCCGCGTCCGGGGCGCGGCGGTGACCGTCGAGCGCCACAGGGCCCGGCAGGCGGTCACGCCCGCGGCCACCAGCAGGCCGTTGCGCAGCAGCAGGAGGGTGACGCCGAGGCTGTCGCTCGCGACGACGTGCGTGAAGTACACCGGGAACTCCAGGGCCGTCACCGGGGCCGCCGCCAGGACGAGGCCGGCCGGCAGCCGCATGCCGTCGTCCCGGAAGCACAGGCAGACGGCGGCCAGTCCGATCAGCCACACCAGGTACTGGGGGCTGAGGACCCGGCTGGTGACCGTGAACAGCAGTACGGCCGTGAACGCGGCCTGGGCGGCCGTGTCCGGGCGGAAGCGGCGGGCCCGCAGCCGCCACAGCAGCAGCCAGCCGAAGGCGGCCGCGGTCAGGGCCAGGGACGCGGTGCTGACCACGTCGGTGTACGGGCCGACGAACTCCAGCGAGCCGTAGGTGAGCAGCACCTGTCCGTTCCAGCCGAAGTGCCGGGCCACATGGAGGACGAGCGCGGCCGGCGACTCCACCTCCAGGCCCCGGTCGCGCTGCGCGGTCACGAAGGACAGGGCGCCGGGCATGGTGAGCGCGAACAGCGAGGTGAGCGCCGCCGCGGTCACCGCCGCCGCCGTCCACGCACGGCGCCCGGCCGCGCCCCGCAGGCCCGGCAGCAGCAGGACCGGCCACACCTTCAGCAGCGCCCCGAAGCCGGCCAGCGCGCCCATCGCCCGCGGGTGGCGGACGCCCGCGAGCAGCGCGGCCACGGCCACCGCGGTCACCATCACGTCGTAGCGCGCGTACAGGACCGGGCCGAGCAGGGGCGTGCCCGCCGTCCACGCCCAGGCACCGCGCAGCGGCCGGCCGGGCCGCCGCCCGGCGCACAGCAGCAGGCACAGCACCGCCAGGTCGGCCAGCAGCGCCAGCACGTGGAAGGCCGCGGTGTAGCCGAGGAACGGCAGGGCGGCGGGGGAGAGGATCGCCAGCGCGGCGGCGGGCGGGTACTGCCAGGTGACGTCGTCGACGGGGAAGCCACCCTGCCGCAGCGCCTCGTACCAGCCCCGGTAGATCACCGACACGTCCGCCGTGACGTCTTCCGCCCCCGCAAGCACGAACACCTTGAACACGAAGAGCACCAGCACGGCCCGACTGGCGCCCCAGACAACCAGCACCCCGGCGAGCCTCCGCCGGGTACCTGTCCCGTCCACCTCGGTCCTCTCCCGTGAGCCCGACCGGTCCGTCCGGTACGCGCGGTTCGTGCTGTGGGGCACATGATCTCCCGGGTGGTCGGTGCGGGGCGGGTGGCACGGCCGTGGCCGGGCATCCCGGCCGGGTTCGGTAGGGTCGGCCGATGTGCGTAAGACCCTTATCGTGACCAACGACTTTCCGCCCCGGCCGGGTGGTATCCAGGCGTTTCTGCACAATATGGCGCTGCGGCTGGACCCGGAGCGAGTGGTCGTCTACGCCTCCACCTGGAAGCGGGGCCGGGAGGGTGCCGAGGCGACGGCCGCCTTCGACGCGGAGCAGCCCTTCACCGTCGTACGCGACCGTACGACGATGCTGCTGCCGACGCCGGGCGCGACCCGGCGCGCGGTCGGGCTGCTGCGCGAACACGGGTGCACCGCGGTGTGGTTCGGGGCGGCGGCGCCGCTCGGGCTGATGGCGCCGGCCCTGCGGAGGGCGGGCGCCGAGCGGCTGGTGGCCACCACCCACGGACACGAGGCGGGGTGGGCGCAACTGCCCGCAGCGCGCGGACTCCTGCGCCGCGTCGGGGAGTCGACGGACACCATCACCTACCTCGGCGAGTACACCCGCTCCCGGATCGCCGCCGCGCTGACGCCCGAGGCGGCCGGCCGGATGGCGCAACTGCCCCCGGGCGTGGACGAGAAGACGTTCCACCCCGGCTCGGGCGGAGACGAGGTGCGGGCCCGGCTCGGGCTCACCGACCGGCCGGTGGTCGTGTGCGTCTCACGGCTGGTCAGGCGCAAGGGACAGGACACGCTGATCCGGGCCATGCCCCGGATCCTGGCCGCCGAACCGGACACCGTGCTGCTGATCGTCGGCGGTGGCCCGTACGAGAAGGAACTGCGCGCCCTGGCGGCGCAGACCGGGGTGTCCGGCTCCGTGCGCTTCACGGGCGCGGTGCCCTGGGCCGAGCTGCCCGCGCACTACGGCGCCGGCGACGTCTTCGCCATGCCCTGCCGCACCCGGCGCGGCGGACTCGACGTCGAGGGGCTCGGCATCGTCTACCTGGAGGCGTCCGCGACCGGGCTGCCCGTCGTCGCCGGGGACTCCGGCGGCGCCCCCGATGCGGTGCTCGACGGCGAGACCGGCTGGGTCGTGCGCGGCGGCTCCCCCGAGCAGGCCGCCGACCGCGTCGTCACGCTCTTGGGAGACGCCGAACTGCGCCGCCGCATGGGGGAGCGCGGACGCTCCTGGGTCGAGGAGAGGTGGCGGTGGGACCTGCTGGCCCAGCGGCTCCAGGAACTGCTGTAGGGGAGCGGCGCGCTACTTGGCGTAGAGCGCCTCGATCTCGTCCGCGAAGTCCTGCGCCACCACGTTCCGCTTGAGCTTCAGCGACGGGGTGAGGTGCCCCGAGTCCTCCGTGAGCTGGGAGGGCAGGATGCGGAACTTCCGCACCGACTCCGCCTTCGACACCGCGGCGTTGCCGTCGTCGACCGCCGCCTGGATCGCCGCGTTCAGGTCCGGGTCGTCGCGCAGCGCCGCCGCCGTGGAGTCCGCCGGCTTGCCGTGCTCGGCGCACCAGCGGCGCAGGAACTCCTCGTCGAGGGTGACCAGCGCGCCCACGAACGGCCGCCCGTCGCCCACCACCATGCACTCCGCGACCAGCGCGTGCGCCCGGATCCGGTCCTCGATCACGGCCGGGGCGACGTTCTTGCCGCCCGCGGTGACGATGATCTCCTTCTTGCGGCCGGTGATCCTGAGGTAGCCGTCCTCGTCGAGGGTGCCGATGTCACCGGTGTGGAACCAGCCGTCGGCCAGCGCCTCCCGGGTCGCGCCGGGGTTGTTCCAGTACTCCTTGAACAGGTGCTCGCCGTGCAGCAGCACCTCCCCGTCGTCCGCGATGCGGATCACCGAGCCGGGCAGCGGCTGGCCGACCGTGCCGATCTTCTGCCGGTCCCAGGGGTTGAAGGCGGTCGCCGCGCAGGACTCGGTCAGGCCGTAGCCCTCCAGGACCGTGAAGCCGATACCGCGGTAGAAGTGCCCGAGGCGCTCGCCGAGCGGGGCGCCGCCGGAGATGGCGTACTCCCCGCGCCCGCCGAGCACCGCGCGCAGCTTGCTGTAGACCAGCTTGTCGAACACCTTGTGCTTGATCCGCAGCCCGAGCGAGGGCCCCGAGGGGCTGTCCAGCTCCTTGCTGTAGGCGATCGCCGTGTCGGCCGCCTTGTCGAAGATCCGGCCCTTGCCGTCCGCCTGCGCCTTGGCGCGCGCCCCGTTGTAGACCTTCTCGAAGACCCGCGGGACACCGAGGATCAGCGTGGGGCGGAACGCGGCCAGCTCGTCGGTGAGGTTCTTGATGTCCGGTACGCAGCCCAGCTTGATCGGCGCCATCATCGGGGCGACCTGGACCAGCCGGCCGAAGACGTGCGCCAGCGGCAGGAAGAGCAGCACCGAGCACTCGCCGGTGCGGAACAGCGGGCGCAGCCGCTCCACGACGTTGCCGCACTCGGCGAAGAAGGCGCGATGGGTGAGCACGCAGCCCTTGGGCCGGCCGGTGGTGCCGCTGGTGTACACGATGGTCGCCGGGTCGTCGGCCTTCGCCAGCGAGCCGCGCTCCTCCACCATGGCGTCGCTGATGTCCCGACCGGCCCGGCCGAGCTCCTCGATCCCGCCGTCCTCGATCTGCCAGACGCTCTTCAGCGCGGGCAGCGTGTCGCGCACCGCGTCGACGGCGGCGGCGTGCTGGTCCAGCTCCACGATGCACGCGGTCGCGCCCGAGTCGCCGAGGATCCACCGCACCTGCTCCGGCGAACTGGTCTCGTACACCGGCACGGTGACCGCGCCCGCGCTCCAGATCGCGAAGTCCAGCAGTGTCCACTCGTAGCGCGTACGGGACATCAGGCCCACCCGGTCGCCGGGCTGGATGCCGGAGGCGATCAGGCCCTTGGCGGCGGCGTGCACCTCGGCGAGGAAGGCCCGTGCCGTGACGTCCCGCCAGGCGCCGTCCACCTTGCGCGCGATGACGGCGACGTCGGGATGCTGCGCGGCGTTTCTGCGGACGATGTCGGTCAGATTCCCGTCCGCAGGGACCTCGTACAGAGCCGGAAGGCTGAACTCGCGCAAGACTGCTGCTCCTCATAGGGCGCCGGCGCCACGACGTTGTTGAAATCCAGAAACGACTGGACGGGCCGGACGTTACCCGTCGGTATGCTTCTTCGACAGGGGACCCGGCGAGATGTTCGCTGCGTCACACGGATCGATGTTCCCCTGCGCACAGTAGTCGACCCGCCGAATGACCGGCCAGTAACGCCGTTTCCGGCCGCCACTGTTCACGTATGCCACGCCCGCCTACGCTTGATCGTCATGGCACCCACACCGGCCCGTCACGGCAGAACGCGCATCCATGTGGTCAGCGACGTGCACGGCAACGCGCGCGACCTGGCCCGGGCCGGAGAGGGCGCCGACGCCCTGGTGTGCCTCGGCGACCTGATCCTCTTCCTCGACTACGCCGACCACTCGCGCGGGATCTTCCCCGACCTGTTCGGGGTGGAGAACGCCGACCGCATCGTCGCGCTGCGCACCGCCCGCCGCTTCGCCGAGGCACGCGAGTTCGGCGCCCGGCTGTGGGCGGGCATCGACGGCGACCGGGCCACGGTGATGGAACAGGCGGTGCGCAAGCAGTACGCGGAACTTTTCGCCGCGTTCCCCACCCCGACGTACGCCACCTACGGCAACGTCGACATGCCGGGCCTGTGGCAGGAGTACGCCCGCGAGGGCACCACCGTGCTCGACGGGCAGCGGGTGGAGATCGGCGGCCGTGTCTTCGGCTTCGTCGGCGGCGGCCTGCGCACCCCCATGCGCACCCCGTTCGAGATCGGCGACGAGGAGTACGCGGCGAAGATCGAGGCGGTCGGCGAGGTCGACGTACTGTGCACGCACATCCCGCCCGAGGTGCCGGAACTCGTCTACGACACCGTCGCGCGCCGCTTCGAACGGGGCAGCCGCGCCCTGCTGGAGGCCATCCGCCGCACCCGGCCCCGGTACGCCCTCTTCGGCCATGTCCACCAGCCGCTGGTACGGCGGATGCGGATCGGCACGACCGAATGCGTGAACGTGGGGCACTTCGCCGGGAGCGGCCGGCCCTGGGCGCTCGAATGGTGAGCATTCCGGCCGATCGCGCAGGTGGGGGTGGAGTTCGGCGGTCGGGCGCGCGGTAGCCTTCACGCTGCACACACATGCGCACGAGGAGCGCACCACCGGCCTCACCCGGCCGCACTACCGGCCCGCATCTGGAGGAGCCACGGCGATGGCGGAACACACCAGCTCGAGCATCACGATCGAGGCGCCACCGGCCGAGGTCATGGGGGTGATCGCCGACTTCGCCCGCTACCCCGACTGGACCGGCGAGGTGAAGGAGGCCGAGGTCCTCAAGACCGACGACCAGGGCCGAGCCCATCAGGTCCGCCTCGTCATGGACGCGGGCGCCATCAAGGACGACCAGACCCTCGCGTACACCTGGACCGGTGACCACGAGGTCTCCTGGACCCTGGTGAAATCCCAGATGCTGCGCTCCCTGGACGGCTCCTACGTCCTCAGGCCCGCGGGCGTGTACGCCACCGAGGTGACGTACCGCCTCACCGTCGACGTCAAGATCCCGATGCTCGGCATGATCAAGCGCAAGGCCGAGAAGGTCATCATCGACCGCGCGCTCGCGGGCCTGAAGATGCGCGTGGAGTCGGGCGAGAAGTAGGGCCCGGGCGGCCCGCGGGCGCTCCCGGGCCGACAGCGGGGACGCACCCGCGACACGCGTCGCAGGGCGCCTGCCGCGAGGGAGCCGGAGGGCGCGCCGCCGACACCGGCGGAGGGCGCCCGTGGGCGACCGAGCCGTCAAAGCCAGCTACCGTTCAACGTCATGCGCACCCTCCTGATCACGGGTCCGGGCGGCAGCGGCCGTACGACCGTTTCCGCCGCCACCGCCCTGACCGCCGCCCGTGACGGCGTCGACACCCTCGTGCTCAGCGCCGACCGCACGGACTCCCTCGGCGCGGCGCTCGGGGTGCCGACGGGTGCGGAGCCGGTGCCCGTCGCGCCGCGGCTGACAGCCTGGCGCCCCGACGCGGCGGCCGGCTTCCGGGCCGACCTCACCGCCTTCCAGGACCGCGCGGGCAACGTACTGGACCTCCTCGGGGCCTCCCGCCTGGACGCCGAGGAGGTCACCCCGCTGCCGGGCGCCGAGGAACTCGCCCTGCTGCGCGCGCTGCGCGACGCGGCCCTGTCGGAGCGGTTCGAGCTGCTGGTCGTCGACCTGCCCCCGGCGCCGCAGGCACTCGCCCTGCTCGCGCTGCCCGAGGAACTGCGCCGCTATCTGCGCCGGCTGCTCCCGCCCGAGCGGCAGGCGGCCCGCGCCCTGCGGCCGGTGCTCGGCCGCCTCGCCGGCGTCCCCATGCCGGCCGAGTGGCTGTACGAGACGGCGGGACGCTGGGACGTCGAACTGGCCGCCGTGGCCGCGGTCCTCGCCGACCGCGCCACCCACGTACGCCTGGTCGCCGAGCCCGGTCCGGCCGGCGCCGACGCGGTCCGGAGCGCCGCCCTGGGCCTGGCCGTGCGCGGGCTGGCCGTGGAGTGCCTGGTCGCCGGCCGGGTCCTGCCGGAGGCCGCCGCGGACTCCTGGCTGGCCGGCCCGGTCGCACAGCAGCGCAAGACCCTCGACGAGTGGCGGGAGACGTACGCCGTCCACCCCGCCGCCCACCTGGGCCGGGACCCGCGCGGCCTGGACGATCTCGCCGCCCTCGCCGTGCCCGGCGCGAGCCCGGCGAGCGCGCCGGTCGAGTGGCCCCTGACCGACCGGCTCGCCGAGGACGGGGTCCTCGTGTGGCACATCCCGCTGCCCGGCGCCATACGCGAGGAACTGGACCTCATCCGGCTCGGCGACGAACTCGCGGTCACCGCCGGGCCGTTCCGCCGTGTCGTACCGCTGCCCTCGGCGCTGCGCCGGTGCACCGTCGACGGGGCCGCCCTGCGCGACGGCGAGCTGCGGATCCGGTTCGCGCCGGACCCCGCGCTGTGGCCCCGCGAGAGATGAACCGCGTACCGCCGTTCGGGTAACGTCGTAGGGACGAACCGTAGTCAGGAGTCCGCCATGAGCGAAGAGCGCCCACCGTCCGACGCCGCTCGGGACGACGCCGCTCAGGAGGAGCCCGGCGGCCGCGGGGACACCCCCCGTTCGAGCGCAGCCGGGAATGCGGGGGAGCGGCGCGCCACGGACGCCGACGCGTGGTCCACGGCCTGCGCCGAGGACCTCGCCGCGGAGCAGGCCCGCCGCCGCGGGCGGTACGGCCCGCCGCCGGGCTCGGCCGCCGAGGAACTGCGCAAGTTCGTCGACACCGTCGCCGACAGGCTGTCGTCGCTCCAGGCACCGCTGCTGGGCGCCCTCGCCGGACCCGCGGCCGAGCAGGTGGTACGGCAGATGGCCCAGCAGGCCAAGGCGGCCGTCGAGCCGGTCGTGGAGCGCAACCCCGAGGTCTTCGAACACCTGGCGGCGGCCGGCGGCGAACTCCTCGCCGCGTACCGCTCGGCCGTCGAGTCCCAGGAGCGCCGCTGGACGTCGTCCGGCACGGGCGAGTCCCCGCGGGACGAACTCGGCGAGCCGGACACCGGCTCCGACGACCGCCGCGACCCCGGGGAGGGCACCGGCGGCGGCGAGCGCATCGACCTGGACTGATCGGACCGACCGGCCGGACGACTTGGACCACCGTCCGGACGACGCGAATCCGACGGCAGGGCCTCGGGTACGGTTGCCGTAGCGGGGCTCGACCGGAACTGAGGGATTCATGGGACTCACCATCGGCGTCGACATCGGCGGCACGAAGATCGCGGCCGGCGTGGTCGACGAGGAAGGCAACATCCTCTCGACCTTCAAGGTGCCGACCCCCGGTACGCCCGAGGCCATCGTGGACGCCATCGCCTCGGCGGTGGAGGGCGCACGCGCGGGGCACGAGATCGTCGGTGTGGGCATCGGCGCCGCCGGATACGTCAACCGGCAGCGCTCCACGGTCTACTTCGCGCCCAACATCGACTGGCGCAACGAGCCGCTGAAGGAGGAGGTCGAGGCGCGCGTCGGCCTGCCGGTCGTCGTGGAGAACGACGCCAACGCCGCGGCCTGGGGCGAGTACAAGTTCGGCGCCGGCAAGGGCCACCGCAACGTCATCTGCATCACGCTCGGCACCGGCCTGGGCGGCGGCATCGTCATCGGCAACAAGCTGCGCCGCGGCCACTTCGGCGTGGCCGCCGAGTTCGGCCACATCCGGATGGTCCCGGACGGCCTGCTGTGCGGCTGCGGCTCGCAGGGCTGCTGGGAGCAGTACGCCTCCGGGCGCGCCCTGGTGCGGTACGCCAAGCAGCGCGCCAACGCCGCCCCCGAGAGCGCGGAGGTGCTGCTCGCCCTCGGTGACGGCACCCCCGACGGCATCGAGGGCAAGCACATCTCCATGGCCGCCCGCCAGGGCTGCCCGGTGGCCGTCGACTCCTACCGC
The DNA here is from genome assembly GCF_044754605.1 of Streptomyces sp. NPDC093064. Lineage (NCBI taxonomy): Bacteria > Bacillati > Actinomycetota > Actinomycetes > Kitasatosporales > Streptomycetaceae > Streptomyces > Streptomyces sp. NPDC093064. The sequence goes on along the minus strand of NZ_JBIVPK010000007.1, from coordinate 162,600 downwards.
GAGCTGGCCCGCTGGGTGGGCGCCGGCCTGGCCGACCTGGCCTCGCTGTTCGACCCGTCCGCGTTCATCGTCGGCGGCGGTCTCTCCGACGAGGGCGAGCTGGTCCTGGAGCCGATCCGCAAGTCCTACAAGCGTTGGCTGGTCGGCGGCAACTGGCGTCCGGTCGCCGACGTCCTCGCCGCCCAACTCGGCAACAAGGCCGGCCTGGTGGGCGCGGCGGACCTCGCCCGGGAGCCCGACCCGATCATGTAGTGCCGGTCGCACCTCGAGCGCGCCCACCGTCCCCGTCCGGCCGGGACCGGTGGGCGCCGCCGTACTGGAGCCGTACCGTGGCCGAGCCGGCCGCGGCGTATGTTGATCGTCATGTTGCTGCCCAACTCCCGCACGGAGTCCGATGGTTCCGCCGTCATCCGCGTCCTGAGCCACAACATCCGGTCGATGCGGGACGACACCGAGGCGCTGGCCCGGGTGATCCGCGCCTGCGCGCCCGATCTCGTCCTCGTCCAGGAGGCACCGCGCTTCTTCCGCTGGCGCAAGAAGCTGGCCCGGCTCGCGGCGGCCTCCGACCTGGTGGTCCTCACCGGCGGCGCGACGGCCGCGGGCCCGGCGATCCTCTGCTCGCTCCGGGCCGTCGTGGAGCGCACCGAGGACGTACTGCTGCCGCTCACCCCCGGGCTGCACCGGCGGGGCCTCGCGACGGCGGTCGTCCGGTTCGGGGGCGCCCGGCTCGGTGTCGTCAGCTGCCACCTCTCGCTCGACGCGGACGAGCGGTACGAGCAGGCCGGTGTGCTCCTGGACCGGCTGGCCGGGATGGGCGTGGAGCACGCGGTGGCGGGCGGCGACCTCAACGAGCGGCCGGACGGGCCGGCGTTCCGGCGGCTGGCCGGCTCGCTCCAGGACGGCTGGGCCACCGCCCCCTGGGGCGCGGAGGACACCTGGACGTCCGCCGATCCGCACCGGCGCATCGACGCGGTCTTCGCCACCCGCGGCGTCGAGGTCCTCGGCTGCGGGGTGCCCCTCGGCCGGCCCGGCGTGACGGAGGCGGACTTGAGGGCGGCCACGGACCATCTACCGGTGCTGGCCGCCCTCAGGGTCCCGGCGCTTGCTTAGGGCCTTTCGTTTGGATCAGGCCGGTTCGCGGGGCCGGCGGCCGGTCGGCCGCCGGCGCCGGGGCTCAGACCACCGCCCCGCGGCCCGGGTCGTCCTCGTCGTCGTCGCCCGGCTTCATACGCATCACCAGCGTCGCGAAGCCGCCCAGGAAACCGCCTATGCCGAGCAGGGTGAGCCACCACGTCATGTCCCAGCCGAACAGGACGGCCAGCAGGAGCAGGACGGGCCCGCCGACCACCGCGAGCCAGGCGAACTTCGCGGTCGGGTCGGCGGAGGGCAGCGGCGGCGGCTCCGGCGGGACGAAGTGGCCCTCGTCGTCCTTGTCGAAGTCGTCGTCGGACGGTTCGGCGAGCGAGTAGTCGCGCGGCCCGGCACCGGGGTTGCCGACACCGGGAGCGAAGGAGACCGAACCGCCCAGCCGGCCGGCCGGGCCCTCCTGGCTCGCCTCGCCCTTGCCGTCCTCGTCGTTCTTGTCGCCCTCGGCGTCCTTGCTCTTGCTGTCCTTCCTCTCCTTCCACAGCTTCTCGTCGGGTGCCCCGGGGTCCGGCGGCAGCGCCAGGTCCTCGATCGACCGGAACGGCCTGGAGCCCGGTGGGTCCGGCGGCTCCTCGCCGTACGCGGCGACGATCGCCGCCCACGCGGCCGCCTCGTCGAAGGCGGCGTCTTCCTTCCCGGCGGGCACACCGGGCTCGGCGCGCTGCTCGGCCGGCCCGGCAGGTTCGGCCGGCCCCGCAGGTTCGGCCGGCCCGACAGGCCCGGCAGGCGTGACCGGTTCGGCCGGTTCCACCGGCTCGCGGCCGTCGAGGTTCTCGCGGTCGGAGTCGTGCTCAGCCACCTGCCGTCGTCCCTTCCTTGCCGACACTGGGTGCGAGCCGGCCGACGAAGGAGTAGCTCTCCTCGAAGATCCGGTCCGCGTCATGGTCCAACGTCGCGACGTGGTAGCTGTGTTCCAGCAGGACCTCCGTGACGTCCGTGGAGGAGACCCGGCCGAGGATCCGGGCCGAGTCGACCGGCGGCACCACATGGTCCTGCGGGCTGCGCAGAAGCAGCAGCGGCTGGGTGACCTGCGGCAGCTCGCCGTCGACCATCCGGAAGAAGTTCCTGAGCGAGTGCGCGGCGTGCAGCGGCACCCGGTCGTACCCCAGCTCGGCGGCGCCCTCCAGGGCGATGTCGCTCGCGATGCCCTTCGTGGTCCGTACGACATGGCGGGCCACCGGCAGGGCGTACGCGGACAGTCCGTGCACCTTGTTGGCCGGGTTGACGACCACGACGCCCGCGACCGCGTCCCCGTGCCGGGCGGCCAGCCGCAGCGCCAGCGCGCCGCCCATGGACAGTCCGGCCACGAACACCCGCGCGCAGGACTCGCGCAGGACACGCAGCTCGCGGTCCACCTCCGCGTACCAGTCCGGCCAGCCGGTGAGCTGCATGTCCTCCCAGCGTGTGCCGTGCCCGGGCAGCAGCGGGAGCGAGACGGTCAGACCGCGCTCGGCGAGGTACCGCGCCCAGGGGCGCAGGGACTGGGGGGAACCGGTGAAGCCGTGGCAGAGGAGGACGCCGACCTCCCCGCCCTCGTGGCGGAACGGCTCGGCTCCGGGGAGCACCGGCACGTTGCTCTCCTGTGGTCGTCGATTGCAGGTACTTCACCGTACGCGACCGCACTGACACCGACCAGGGCCGTCGGTCCCACAGGCCGCACCCGGCGGTATCGTCTGATCGACACACACAGGAAGGCACTCGGTTGTTCTACGGCACGATGAAGGTCGCCATCGGGGGACCGCTGAAGCTCGCCTTCCGGCCCTGGGTGGAAGGCATGGAGAACATCCCGGCCGAGGGCCCCGCCATATTGGCGAGCAATCACCTGTCCTTCTCGGACTCCTTCTTCCTGCCTTCGGTGCTCCACCGCAAGGTCACCTTCATCGCGAAGGCCGAGTACTTCACCACGCCCGGTGTGAAGGGCCGGCTGACGGCCGCGTTCTTCAAGGGCGTGGGCCAGCTCCCCGTGGACCGCTCCGGGTCGCGCGGCGCGGGCGAGGCGGCGGTGAAGAGCGGCATAGAGGTGCTGGAACGCGGCGAGCTGTTCGGCATCTACCCGGAGGGCACCCGTTCGCCCGACGGCCGCCTCTACCGCGGCAAGCCGGGCGGCCTGGCCCGCGTCGCCCTGGCCACCGGAGCGCCCGTCATCCCGGTCGCCATGATCGACACGGAGAAGATCCAGCCTCCCGGGAAGGTCGTCCCCAAGCTGATGCGCCCGGGCATACGCATCGGCAAGCCGCTGGACTTCAGCCGCTACCAGGGCCTCGCGCACGACCGTTTCGTGCTGCGGGCGGTGACGGACGAGGTCATGTACGAGATCATGAAGCTTTCCGGCCAGGAGTACGTCGACATCTACGCGACCGCGGCCAAGCGGCAGTTCGCGGAGGCGGCCAAGGCCGAGAAGGAAGCGGAGAAGGCGGGGAAAGCGGCAGGGAAGGCGGCCGACAAGGCCCAGGAGGCGGCGAAGGCGTCGCCCGGGCCGGCCGGGACGGAAGAGGCCGAGAAGGAGAAGCCGGCGGAGTAGGGCGAACCGCCAGGGGGGGACATGCCGAAGCGGCAACGCGTGATGAGGATGTCGGTCGAGCAGCCGCTGTGGCGCGCGCTCGCCGGATACCGGGTGCTGACCATGCTCTACGCGGTCGGCCTGTTCGCCACCGGCTACGGGCGGTTCCCGCGCCCCTGGGTCGCCATCGCCTACTACTGCGTGCTGTCCGTGTGGACCCTGGCCACGCTGCCCAAGGTCGCGAACGCCGCGAGCTGCACCAAGCGCTTCCTGGCCGCCGACCTCGCCCTGGCGCTGACCGGCATCCTCCTCACCCCCGTCGCCGACGCCCCGGCGCGGATCGCGAACGGCGGTCCGACCCTGCCGTCGATCTGGACCGCCGGTGCCGTCCTCGCCTTCGCCGTCAAGGGCGGCTGGCGCTGGGCCGCCGCCGCCTCCACCGCGGTCGCCGCCGCCAACCTGGTCGAGCGCGGCTCCCCGGCCCGCGACACCGTGCACAACGTGATCCTGGTCTGGGTCGCCTCCATCGCCATCGGCTACGTCGTCGAGGTCGCCCGCGCCTCCGAGCGCACCCTCGCCCGTGCCCTGGAGATCGAGGCGGCCACCCGCGAACGGGAGCGCCTGGCCCGGGACATCCACGACGGTGTGCTCCAGGTGCTGGCCATGGTGCAGCGGCGCGGCGCGGTCATCGGGGGCGAGGCCGCCGAACTGGGTCGGCTGGCGGGCGAGCAGGAGGTGGCGCTGCGCACCCTGGTCTCCGGCGGGCTGGCCCCGGTCCCCGGGGCGTCGAGGGACACGTCCGGAGATACGGCGGGGTACCCGGCCGGGGACGCGGTCGTCCGGACCGTCGACGAGGACACGGACGCCGACGCGCCCGTCGATCTGCGCGCGCTGCTCGCCCCGTACGCCGGTGCCCGGGTCAGCCTCGCCGAACCGGGCGCCCCGGTGCTGCTGCGGCCCGCCGCCGCCCGCGAGGTGGCCGCCGCCGTCGGGGCCGCGCTGGACAACGTCCGCCGGCACGCGGGCGAGGACGCGCGGGCCTGGATCCTGGTCGAGGACGAGCCGGAGTCGGTGATCGTGACCGTGCGGGACGACGGTCCCGGCATCCCTGAGGGACGGCTCGCCCAGGCCGAGGGGGAGGGCCGGCTCGGAGTGGCCCTGTCGATCCGGGGCCGGCTGCGCGACATCGGCGGCACCGCCGAGCTGATCTCGGTGCCCGGCCAGGGCACCGAGGTCGAACTGAACGTACCCAAGAACACGAAAACCACGAACGACAGCGGGCACACGAAGAGCGCGAAGGGCGCGCCGTGGACACGGGGGAAGGCAGAGAGCCGATGAGCGCGGAGCAGGGCCCGATCAGGGTGATGGTGGTCGACGACCACCCGATGTGGCGCGACGCCGTGGCCCGCGACCTTGCCGAGTCAGGCTTCGAGGTGGTCGCCACCGCGGGCGACGGCGAGCAGGCGGTGCGCCGCGCCAGGGCCGCCGCGCCCGACGTGCTCGTGCTCGACCTGAACCTGCCCGCGAAGCCCGGGGTCCAGGTCTGCAAGGAACTCATCGGCGCCAACCCCGCGTTGCGCGTGCTGGTGCTGTCCGCGAGCGGTGAGCACGCCGATGTGCTGGAGGCCGTGAAGTCGGGCGCGACGGGCTACCTGCTGAAGTCGGCCTCGACCCAGGAACTGCTGGACGCGGTGCGCCGCACGGCCGTGGGCGACCCGGTGTTCACACCGGGGCTCGCGGGCCTGGTGCTCGGCGAGTACCGGCGGCTGGCCGCCGAGCCCGCGCCCGCCGCGGACGCCGACGAGCCGAAGGCGCCCCGGCTCACCGACCGCGAGACCGAGGTACTGCGCCTGGTCGCCAAGGGCCTGAGCTACAAGCAGATCGCCGAGCGCCTGGTGATTTCCCACCGCACGGTCCAGAACCACGTCCAGAACACGCTGGGCAAGCTCCAGTTGCACAACCGGGTGGAACTGGTGCGGTACGCCATAGAGCGCGGGCTCGACGGCGAGTAAACCCGCGTACACGCGGCAACCACCCTTTCGAGTGGATTCGCCGTGATCAACTACCCGACAATTCAGAGGAATTGACTCTCCGCCCCATGCCGAAGTGACGTGCGTCACCATTAGCGTGACCTTCACCAGGCAACCGCGGCGAAGGGACTTTTCCATGCGGGTCGGAGTACTGACCGGAGGCGGCGACTGCCCCGGGCTCAACGCCGTCATCCGGGGCATCGTCCGCAAGGGCGTGCAGGAGTACGGCTATGACTTCGTCGGCTTCCGGGACGGCTGGCGGGGCCCCCTCGAGAACGACTCCATCCGTCTCGACATCCCCGCGGTGCGCGGCATCCTGCCCCGCGGCGGCACCATCCTCGGCTCCTCGCGGACCAACCCCCTCAAACAGGAGGACGGTATCCGGCGGATCAAGGACAATCTCGCCAAGCAGGAGGTCGAGGCGCTCGTCGCGATCGGCGGCGAGGACACCCTCGGCGTGGCCGCGCGGCTGAGCGACGAGTACGGCGTGCCCTGCGTGGGCGTGCCCAAGACCATCGACAACGACCTGTCGGCCACCGACTACACCTTCGGCTTCGACACCGCGGTCGGCATCGCCACCGAGGCGATCGACCGGCTGCACACCACCGCCGAGTCCCATATGCGGGTCCTGGTCTGCGAGGTGATGGGCCGTCACGCAGGCTGGATCGCCCTGCACTCCGGCCTCGCCGGCGGCGCGAACGTCATCCTCATCCCCGAGCAGCGCTTCGACGTCGACCAGGTGTGCGCCTGGATCACCTCCCGCTTCAAGGCGTCGTACGCCCCGATCGTCGTCGTCGCCGAGGGCGCCATGCCCAAGGACGGCGACATGGTCCTGAAGGACGCCTCGCTCGACTCCTTCGGGCATGTGCGGCTGTCCGGGGTCGGCGAGTGGCTGGCCAAGGAGATCGAGGCACGCACCGGGAAGGAGGCCCGGACCACCGTCCTCGGGCACATCCAGCGCGGCGGTACGCCCAGCGCCTTCGACCGCTGGCTGGCCACCCGGTTCGGGCTGCACGCCGTCGACTGCGTCCGCGACGGCGACTTCGGCAAGATGGTCGCCCTGCGCGGCACCGACATCGTCCGCGTCCCGATCGCGGAGGCCACCGTCAAGCTGAAGACGGTCGACCCGAAGCTGTACGAAGAGGTCGGGGTCTTCTTCGGCTGACCCGCCACCGGCCTCCCGCAGACCGCACCGAGGGCGCCGTCGACCTGACCGGCGGCGCCCTCGGCGCGCGCGTACCCGGTTACCGGACGGGCCGCGGCCCGGAGTGCGTGCCGGCGCCGTGCAACTGCTCGGCCAGCAGCGCGCGGACGATCGCCTGGCCGTTCAGCGTCAGCACGGACTCGGGGTGGAACTGCACCGACGCGAACCTGGCGGAGCGCAGCGCGTGCACCTCACCGGACGCGCTCCGGCTGACCTCGATTCCGTGCGCGGACAGCTCGGCGTGCGCCTCGTCGTCGCAGTGCGCCACGTAGCTGTTGTAGAAGCCCACGGTCTCGGCCCGGCCGAACAGGTCGATCCCGGTCTGGGCGCCCTGGTGGGGCACCTCCTTGCGGACGATGTCCAGGCCGAGTTCGGCCGCGATCAGCTCGTGTCCGAGGCAGACCCCGAGAACGCCGTGCCGGTGTTCGGTGAGCACCTCCGCGGCCAGCGCGCGCAGCAGCCGCATCTTCGGGTCGTCCGGATCGCACGGGTCGCCGGGTCCGGGGCCGAGGACGACCGGCCCCTGGTGCGTGAGCACGGCCGCGCGCAGTCCGGGCTCGTCGTAGCGGCGCACGGTGACGGTCAGTCCCGACGACCGCAGCACGTGCGCGAGCATCGCGGTGAAGGTGTCCTCACCGTCCACGACCAGGGTGTGCCCGGTGAGCCCCGGCGCGCTTCCCCCGGCCTCCGACTGCGCCCGTGCGGCGGAGCCCCCGTTCTGCATCCGCAGCCAGAACGGCGCGAGCAGGGCGCGTCGCCCGTCCAGCGCCGCCCGCACCCGAGGGTCGTCGGCGAGCCGGGGCCGCGACCGCTCGGCGCGCGGCCGTGCGGGCCGTACGCCCAGCGCCGCCAGCACGCCCGCCGCCTTCGCGTGCGTCTCGGCGACCTCGCCCGCCGGGTCCGAGCCGCGGACGAGGGTGGCGCCGACCGGCACGCGCAGCCGGCCGCCGGCGTCGATGTCGGCGGTGCGGATGAGGATGGGGGAGTCCAGGGTCTGGGCGCCGCCGGAGTCGCGGCCGAGAAGGGCGAGGGCGCCGGCGTAGTAGCCGCGCCCGCCGCTCTCGTGGCGTTCGATGACCCGGCAGGCGTTCTGCACCGGCGACCCGGTGACGGTCGCGGCGAACATGGTCTCCTTGAGCACCTCGCGCACGTCCAGGGAGGACCGGCCGCGCAACTCGTACTCGGTGTGCGCGAGGTGCGCCATCTCCTTCAGGCGCGGGCCGACGACCACCCCGCCCATGTCGCCGACGGTGCACATCATCTTGAGCTCCTCGTCGACGACCATCGACAGCTCCTCGATCTCCTTGCCGTCGGCGAGGAAGCCCAGCAGGTGCTCGGGCGTCGGCCCCTCGGCCGGGTAGCGGTACGTCCCGCTGATCGGGTTCATCACGACCGTCCCGCCGGACATGCGGACATGCACCTCGGGACTGGCGCCCACCAGCGTCCGGTCCCCGGTGTGCACGACGAACGTCCAGTACGCCCCCCGCTCGCCCTCCAGCAGCCGCCGGAACAGCGCCAGCGCGTCGGCCCGCCCGAAGCCCGGGACCTCCCCCTCGTACGTCCTTCGGATCACGAAGTTCGCGCCCTCGCCCGCGCCGATCTCCTCGCGCAGCACCCGCCCGACGATCTCCGCGTACTCCTCGTCGCCGACGTCGAAGCCGCCGCCCTCGACGCGCACCTGGTGTGCGGGGAGCTGCGCCAGGGCCTCGGCGAGCGGGACCGTGCCCGCCTCCTCGGGCGTCAGCACCAGCAGCGGGGTGCCGTCGTCGCGGACGTCGAAGCCCCGCTCGCGGATCTGCCGGAACGGAACGAGAGCCAGGCCCTCGTCGGGCAGGTCGGCCAGGCGGTCGCGGGTGGTCACCGGGCCGAGCAGCACCTCGACCAGGTCCTGGTCGTGCCCCGGGGTACGGCGGCGCAGCAGCGCGAAGGGGCGGGGGTCGTGCAGCAGCCGTGCCAGATCCATGGGTTCCTCTTCCGTCGATGCCGGTCGATGCCGGTCGATGTGGGTGAGGAACGGCCAAGGCGCCGGGAAACGCCGAAGGCCGCCCCTCGGGCGGCCTTCGCGAAGTGTGGGATACGCGCAGTCAGCGGGCCGCCGGAGAAGCGGTCCACCACCAGTTCTGGTTCTGGGTCGAGTGCGCGAACATGCCCGGCACCCTACCGCATCGGGTCACCGCGCAGCCCCGTCCGGCCCGTGGCGGCCCTCGGCGGCCCTCGGCGGCCGTGTCGCCCGTACGCAGCACAGGCCGGTTTCCGGCGGCCGCGCGAGGTGGAAGGAGGGTCCGCGTCGACCGTGTGCCGCTCGTGCCCCGGCGTCCGCCGCGCGCTCGTGCCCGACCGAGGAGTACGCCATTCCCGCACTGCGATCGCCCCACCCGGCACGGCCCCGCCTCCGCCCGAGGCGTGCGCTGACCGCGCTGAGCGCCTGCGTGGTGCTCGCCGCCGCCGCGCCGGCCACCGCCCGGCCGGCGGCCGACGACGCCACGAAGACCGTCAGCTACCGCGGTCACACGTTCACCGTCCCGGCCGGCTGGCCCGTCGTCGACCTCGACCAGGAGCCGACCGCCTGCGTCCGCTTCGACCGGCACGCCGTCTATCTCGGCACCCCCGGCGAGCAGCAGTACTGCCCGGCCCGCACCGTCGGGCGCACCGAGGTCCTCTGGGTGCAGCCCGCGGTGGCGACGAAGGCCTCGGTGACCGAGGACCGCACGTCCCGCGTCTACCGGGCGACCGCCACCAACGAGGGAATCTCCATCACGGCCCCGTACGGCGAGGACCGCGCGGAGATCCAGCGGGTGCTGCGCAGCGCAGGACTGCCCGTCGCCACCGCCCGCGCCCGGGCACCCGCCCGGACACCGGCCGCGGGCGCCGTGCCCGCCGACGCGACCGCGTTCCAGGGCAGGGGCTTCGACACGTGCACCGCCCCGAGCCAGACGGCCATGAACGCCTGGAGGACCGGCTCGCCCTACAGGGCCGTCGGTGTCTACATCGGCGGGGTCAACCGCGCCTGCGCCCAGGCGAGGCTGACCTCCGAGTGGGTGCGGACGCAGTACGCGAACGGGTGGCGCTTCTTCCCGCTCTACGTCGGCCGGCAGCCCACCTCCGGCGCCGGCAGCTGCCAGAACTCCTGCGCGTCGATCACCGATCCGGTGCCGCAGGGCAAGGAGGCCGCGGAGGACGCGGTCGCCCAAGCGGTGGCGCTCGGTTTCGCCAAGGGGTCGGTGCTCTACAACGACCTGGAGCAGTACGCAACGGGCGGCGCCCTCACCACGCGCGTACTCGGCTACCTGGAGGCCTGGACCGAGCGGCTGCACGAACTGGGCTACCGGTCCGGCGCGTACGGCAGCGTCTCGTCCCTGGTCGCCGACCTGGTCGGCAACGCCGGGAAGGCCACCCTGCCGGACGTGATCCACTTCGCGCACTGGAACAACAAGAACACCACCCTCCACACCGCCATCCCGGCCGAGCTGTGGGCCGGTCACCAGCGCATCCACCAGTACGCGGGCAACAGGACCGAGACGTACGGCGCGGTCACCATCAACATCGACCGCGACCAGCTGGACGTCGGCCCCGGCGCCTGAACGGCGCCGGGCTGGACGTCCCGCGAGCGGGCGCCATCCGTCTCATTGGATGAACGGAGGAAGGGGTCCGCCGGACGACCCCGTAATCTTGGTGGGGTGACCGTGAACGCTAAGACCAGCGCGAGCGCTGGCAACACCTGGCGAGACCTGCCCGCGGCGCAGCAGCCCGAGTACCCCGACCCCGAGGCTCTGCGCGCAGTGATCGCGGACCTCGAGTCGTATCCGCCGCTCGTCTTCGCGGGCGAGTGCGACCAGCTGCGCGCCCGGATGGCGGCCGTCGCCAAGGGAGAGGCGTTCCTCCTCCAGGGCGGCGACTGCGCCGAGGCGTTCGACGCGGTGTCCGCCGACCACATCCGCAGCAAGCTCAAGACCCTGCTCCAGATGGGCGCCGTGCTCACGTACGCCGCCTCGGTGCCGGTGGTCAAGGTCGGCCGGATCGCCGGCCAGTACTCCAAGCCGCGCTCCAAGCCGACCGAGACCCGCGACGGCGTGACCCTGCCGACCTACCGCGGCGACTCCGTCAACGGCTTCGAGTTCACCGAGGCCGACCGTGTCCCGGACCCCGAGCGGCTGAAGCGGATGTACCACGCGTCCGCCTCCACGCTGAACCTGGTGCGCGCCTTCACCACCGGCGGCTACGCCGACCTGCGCCAGGTGCACGCCTGGAACCAGGACTTCGTGAAGTCCTCGCCGTCCGGCCAGCGCTACGAGCAGCTCGCGCGCGAGATCGACAACGCGCTGAACTTCATGCGGGCCTGCGGCACGGACCCGGAGGAGTTCAAGACCGTCGAGTTCTTCTCCTCGCACGAGGCGCTGCTGCTCGACTACGAGTCGGCGCTGACCCGCGTCGACTCGCGCACCGGGCAGCTGTACGACGTCTCCGGGCACATGGTGTGGGTCGGCGAGCGCACCCGGCAGCTGGACCACGCGCACATCGAGTTCGCCTCGCGCATCCGCAACCCGATCGGCGTCAAGCTGGGCCCGACGACCACGCCCGAGGAGGCGCTGCGGTACATCGACCGCCTCGACCCCGAGCGGGAGCCGGGCCGGCTGACGTTCATCGTCCGCATGGGCGCCGACAAGATCCGCGACCGGCTCCCGGAGCTGGTGGAGAAGGTCACGGCCTCGGGCGCGGTGGTGGCCTGGGTGACCGACCCGATGCACGGCAACACCTTCGAGGCGGCCTCCGGTCACAAGACCCGCCGTTTCGACGACGTGCTCGACGAGGTCAAGGGCTTCTTCGAGGTGCACAAGGGGCTCGGCACGCACCCCGGCGGCATCCACGTGGAGCTGACCGGTGACGACGTCACCGAGTGCGTCGGCGGCGGCGACGAGATCTTCGTCGACGACCTGCACCAGCGCTACGAGACGGCCTGCGACCCGCGTCTGAACCGCAGCCAGTCCCTGGACCTGGCGTTCCTGGTCGCGGAGATGTACCGGGACCAGTGAGGCGCGCGCCCCTCGCGGGAGCGGGAACGTGAAGTGGGGCGCGGATCACATGGGATCCGCGCCCCATCCCCTTTTCGGGCATTCGCGCGGTGAGTAAGGTTAGGTTTGCCTCACCGAGAAGTCGGGGCGGCACCATCGAACCGATCCCGGCGGGAGGTGAACCGCGTGTACGTGTGCAGTTGCTTCGGTATCACCGAGCAGCAGGTCAAGCAGCACGCGGACAACGGCGCCTGCACTCCCCGCAAGATCGCCTCCGCCTGCAAGGCGGGCACCGACTGCGGCGGGTGCGTACGTCGCATCCAGGCGCTGCTCGGCCGCGGCAGCTGCCCGCGCCGCGAGCTGATCGACCAGGGCGGCCCGGCGCTCGCGCCGATCACGGGCGGGGCTTCCGGCGCCCGCCCGAAGGAGCTGGGCGCCGCCGCCTAGAGGTGACGGCTGCCGGACAGCCGCCTCAGGGGCTGGAGAAGCCGTGCGTGCCGGGGCCCGACGGGTCCGGCTGGCTCTGCTCGACGACGGTCGAGAGGTAGAGCGCCTCACCCAGCTTGTCGACCAGCTCCAGCTGGGTGTCCAGGTAGTCGATGTGGTGCTCCTCGTCGGCGAGGATCGCCTCGAAGATGTTCGCCGACGTGATGTCGTCCTTGTCGCGCATCAGCTGCACGCCCCGGCGCAGCCGGTCGATGGCCTCGACCTCGATCTGCCGGTCGGCCCGGAACATCTCGGCCACCGTCTGCCCGACCTGGACGTGGAAGAGGCGCTGGTAGTTCGGCAGGCCGTCCAGCAGCAGGATCCGGTCGGTCAGGAGCTCCGCGTGCCGCATCTCGTCGAACGACTCGTCGCGGGTGTACTTGGCGAGCTTCGTCCAGCCCTTGTGGTCCTGGATCTTGGAGTGCAGGAAGTACTGGTTGATCGCGGTGAGCTCGGCGGTCAGCTGCTCGTTGAGCAGTTCGATCACCTCGGGGTCGCCTTGCATGGCGGCGGGGCTCCTTCCGGACGTCTCTGGGCCGATCTCGCGCATGATTGCACCGGCACACACGGCCGTCCAGTAAGTACATGCTTAGTGCGAGTTGTCCGAATCGCCCCCGGGCTGGTCATGTGCACCCTCTCCGGTCTGTCAGGATGGAGTCATGGGTCAGCCGGTGGAACGCGCGTCAGGAGACGCGTCTGGAGCAGTGCCGACGGGAGCGGCACAGCCGGAACTTCCGCCGGGACAGCGGCTCCAGCGCGGCTGGCCGGTCACGCACTACGGGCCGGTGCCCAAGTTCCGCCCCGAGCGCTGGGACTTCCGGGTCTTCGGCGCCACCGCCGACGGCGAGAAGCACTGCTGGACCCACGAGGAGTTCACGGCCCTGCCGTACACCACCGTGGTGGCCGACCTGCACTGCGTCACGAAGTACAGCATGGTCGGCGCCGAATGGGGCGGCATCCCCGCGCGCACCGTCCTGGACATCGCCCCGCCTGCGGCGAACGTCACCCATGTGATGGTGTGGGCGGAGTACGGGTTCAGCTCCAACCTGCGCCTGTCCGACTTCACCTCGGAGCGCACCCTCTTCGCCACCCATAAGGACGGCGAACTGCTCACCGCCGAGCACGGCTTCCCGCTCCGCCTGATCGTTCCCCACCTGTACGCCTGGAAAGGCCCCAAGTGGGTCCGCGGCGTGGAGTACATGACCGCGGACCGCCGCGGCTTCTGGGAGGAGCGCGGCTACCACAACCTGGGCGACCCCTGGAAGGAACAGCGTTACTCCTACCAGGAGGAACCGGGAGACGGGCCGGAACTCTGACGCCCGCCCCGGCGGCCGTCCCGGTGCCTGCTCACGCCTTCCTCATCCGTCCCTGAGCCGCTTCAGGCGCTCCACGTCCGCCGTGTGGCCCTCCTTGCCGCCCGGGGTCTCGATGATCAGCGGGACACCCTCGGTGGCGGGGTGGGTCATCAGAGCGCGGAAGGGGTCCTCGCCGATGTGGCCGGCGCCGATGTTCTCGTGCCGGTCCTTGTGCGCGCCGGCCACGTCCTTGGAGTCGTTGGCGTGGATCAGCCGCAGCCGGCCCTCGCCGACCGTCTCCACCAGCAGGTCCAGCGTTTGGTGCATGCCGTGCGGGCCGGTCAGGTCGTGCCCGGCGGCGAAGATGTGGCAGGTGTCCAGGCACACGCCCAGCCTCGGGTGGGCGTCCAGCGCCTCGAAGTACGGCCCGAAGTCCCAGGTGCGCGAGCACAGCGAGGCACCCTGGCCGGCGGTGGACTCCAGGAGCAGATACGGGTCGTCGTCATGGGTGAGCTCGTCGAGCAGCGGCAGCAGGTGCTCCCGCACCTGCTTCAGCGCGACGGACCGGTCCCTGCCGCCGGTCGCGCTCCCGGTGTGCACGACGACCCCCAGCGCGCCGATCTCCCGGCCGCGCCGCAGCGAGTGCCGCAGCGACTCCACCGACCGCTCCACGGTCGCCTCGGTGTGCGAGCCGAAGTTGATCAGGTACGGGGCATGGACGTACGCCGGGACCGACTGCTCCGCGCAGGCCGCGCGGAACTGCTCGTCCTGCCGCGGGTTGCCCGCGGGCGTGGCCCAGCCGCGCGGATTGGCGACGAAGACCTGCACGGTCTCGGCCCCGAGGTCCCGGGCGTAGGACAGGCCCACGGAGTGCAGTCCGCCGGCGACGGGCACATGGCCGCCGATCGGGTTGCGGGAGGGACCGGGGAGGGGGCGGGACCGCTGACTGCTCACCCGTTCAGGGTGTCACGTGCCCGGCGGCCGGTGGCCGCCGGGCCGCCGTCACCGGATGGTGATCGTTATCGTCGAGCCCTTCGGCGCCCGGTCTCCGCCCTTCACCGACTGCTTCTTGACGGTGTCGCCGAACAGCCCGAGCAGCCCGCGGTCCTCCTGCACCTGGAAGCCGGCCTTCTGCAGGGTGTTCTTCGCGTCGCCGACGCTGTTGCCGGTCACGTCCGGCACCTCGACCATCTCCGGGCCCTTGGACAGCGTCAGCGTGACGGTGTCGCCCTCGGCGGCCTGGCTGTCGCCCGTCGGGCTCTGCCGGGCGACCCGGCCCTTGTCGTACTCGGAGTTGACCTGCTCGGAGGAGATCCGCACCTTCAGGCCGGCGTCCCGAAGCTCGGACCGCGCCTGGTCCAGGTCGTCGCCGGTGACGTCCGGCACGTCCACCGCGTGGCCCTTGCTGACGGTGAGCGCGATCGCCGAGCCGGCCCGCCGCTCGGTGCCCGCCTCGGGGTCCGTGCCGATCACGACGTCGCGGGGGACGTCGTCGCTGAACTCCCGGCTCACCATGCCCGGCTCCAGGCCCTCCTTCTTCAGCAGGGTGTGCGCCTCGCCCAGCCGGTGGCCCTTCAGGTCGGGCACGCGCACGGTCTCGGGCCCGTCGGAGACCGTGAGCGTCACCGAGCCGTGGCTGCGGATCCGGGCGCCCGCCCGCGGGTCGGTGCCGATGACCGTGCCGCGCCCGACCGTGTCGCTGTAGGCGTGCTCGACCCGGTCGACGCCGAGACCGGCTTCCTTGAGCCGCTCCCTGGCCTGCGCCTCGGTCTTCGCCAGCAGCGGCGGGACCTTCGTGAACTGGCCGGAGTTGATGTACCACACGCCCCCGCCGGCCCCGAGGACCAGCAGGACGGCGACGACCACCGTGAGCAGTGTGCGCCGGGGCGGCCCGGGGCGCCGCGCGCCGGTCGGCGGCGGTGCGGGCGGGGGCGCCTGAAGACGGCTGGTGCGGTTGAGGGCGGCCTCGGACCGCGTGCCGTCCTCACCGGTCTTGCCGTCCCCGCCGCGGATCCGCGTCGTCAGCGCGCGCGGGATGACGCTCGTACGGTCCTCCGCGTTGTCGTGCTCCGCGGTGAGGGCCTGCGGCGGCAGTGCGTCCAGTTGGTCCTGGCCGAGCGCGGACCGCGCCTCGCGGACCCGCGCGAGCAGCGCGACCGCGTCGTGCGGCCGGATGTCCGGGGTGCGCGCGGTGGCCTCCGCGACCAGTTCGTCCAGCTCGAAGGCCAGTCCCGGCACGGCGGCCGACGGGGGCGGCACGTCCTCGTGGAGGTGCTGGTACAGCACCTGGGCGGGGGACTCCCCCTGGTGGGGCTTGCCGCCGGTCAGCATCTCGTACAGCACGACCCCGCAGGCGTACACGTCGACCCGGGGGTCGGCGGCGCCGCGCTCGATCTGCTCCGGCGCGAGGTAGGAGACGGTGCCGAGGACGGCACCGGTGGTGTTCGTCACCGTGTCCACGGACCGGACCAGCCCGAAGTCGGCGACCTTGACCCGGCCGTCGTCCCCTATCAGGACGTTCTCCGGCTTCATGTCGCGGTGCACGAACCCGGCCCGGTGCGCGGCCCCCAGCGCGGCGAGCACCGGCTCCAGGATGTCCAGCGCCGCGCGCGGCTGGAGCGCCCCGCGCTCGCGCAGCACGTCGCGCAGGGTGCAGCCGGCCACGTACTCCATGGCGAGGTACACGTACGACCCGTCCGTGCCCTGGTCGAAGACCTGCACGACGTTCGGGTGGGCCAGCCGCGCGACCGACTTGGCCTCCCGGATGAACCGCTCCACGAACGAGCCGTCGGCCGCGAGCGCGGGGTGCATCACCTTGAGCGCGAGGACCCGGTCCAGGCGGGTGTCCAGGGCCCGGTAGACCGTGGCCATCCCGCCGACGGCGATCCGCGCGTCGACGCGATAACGGCCGTCGAGCACCTGCCCGACGAGAGGGTCCTGAAGGGTCGTATCCACGCAGGCGAGTCTACGAGCCGTCACGGACACACTCGGATCGCGGACGCTGTCGGGGCAGGACTGAAGCCGACCTGTGACGCGGCCCACGCACCCGTGAAACGGGGCGACGGCCTAGCTAGAACGCGGGCCGCTCCGGGTCCAGCCTGGCCAGGCCCTCCGCCGGGGACGACGCCTCCGCGAAGTGCCGCTTGGGGATCCGCCCGGCCAGCCGGGCCAGCCGCCCCGCCTCCACGGCGGACCGCATCGCCGCGGCCATCATCACCGGCTCCTGCGCCCGCGTCACCGCGGAGGCGAGCATCACCCCGGCACACCCCAGCTCCATGGCCAGCGCCACGTCCGAGGCCGTACCGGCCCCGGCGTCCAGGATCACCGGCACGCGCGCGTGCTCCACGATCAGCTGGAAGTTGTGCGGGTTGCGGATACCGAGCCCGGACCCGATGGGCGAGCCCAGAGGCATGATCGCGGCGCAGCCCGCGTCCTCCAGCTTCCGCGCCAGCACCGGATCGTCGTTCGTGTACGGCAGCACCGTGAACCCGTCGTCGACCAGCGTCTCCGCCGCGTCCAGCAGCTCGATCGGGTCCGGCAGCAGCGTGCGCTCGTCGGCGATCACCTCCAGCTTCACGAGGTCCGTGCCCAGCGCCTCCCGCGCCAGCCGGGCGGTGAGCACCGCCTCACCCGCGGTGAAGCAGCCCGCGGTGTTGGGCAGCACCCGGATCCCGAGCGACTCCAGCACCGACAGCACGGAGCCGTGCACCGAGGGGTCCACCCGCCGCATCGCGACCGTGGTCAGCTCCGTGCCGGAGGCCGTGAGCGCCCGCTCCAGCACCTCCAGGCTGGGCGCGCCGCCGGTGCCCATGATCAGCCGGGAGGTGAAGGACGTACCACCGAGGACGAAGGGATCGTCGGCCATCGCTCAGCCTCCCTGGACGGCGGTCAGCACTTCGACGCGGTCGCCCTCGGCCAGGGCCGTGGACGACCACCGCGCGCGCGGGACGACGGTCTCGTTGAGGGCGGCGGCCACCCCGGAGGGCGCCGCGCTCAGGGCCCGCACGACGGTGTCGAGGGACGTGCCGGGCGTGACCCGGCGGGGCTCGCCGTTGACGGAGATGTTCATACGGGCTGCTCCGTGAGTGCCGTGGCATGAAAACGCCTGGGGGAGAAGGGGCGGACCTCGTCCGGCAGCTCGCCGGTGGACAGGACGTGCGCCATGGCGTCACCGGTGACCGGCGTGAGCAGCACGCCGTTGCGGTAGTGCCCGGTGGCCAGCAGCAGGCCGTCCAGCCCGGTCGGGCCGAGCATCGGCGCGTTGTCGGGGGAGCCGGGCCGCAGTCCGGCCCGGGTCTCCGTGAGCGGCAGCTCGGTGATCCCGGGCACCAGCTCGTGCGCGTCGCGCAGCAGCTCGTACACGCCGCCCGCCGTCACCGTCGTGTCCCAGCCCAGTTCCTCGCTCGTGGCCCCGACGACCAGCTCGCCGCTGAGCCGCGGCACCAGGTAGACCTGGCTGCCGCGCACCACGGCCCGCACGGTACGGCTCAGGAACGGCGCGTAGCGCTTCGGCACCGCCAGCCGCAGCACCTGCCCCTTCACCGGCCGCACCGGCGGCAGCACGTCGTCCGGGACGCCCGCGAGCCGTCCGCTGTGGCTGCCCGCGGCGAGCACCACCTGGTCCGCGGCCGGCGCGGTGCCGTCGCGCAGCACACAGCCCGTGGCCCGGTCGCCTGCGAGGGTGAGCCGCTCGGCCCAGCCGCGGTGGAAGACCACGCCCGCCCGCTCGCAGGCCGCGACCAGGGCGCCGGCGAGCCGCCGCGGGTCGATCTGGTGGTCGCCGTCCACCCGCAGCCCGCCGCGCACGCCCGGCGCGAGCATCGGCTCGAGCCGGCGGCACTCCCGTCCGGACAGCCACTCGGAGTCCAGGCCCGAACGGCGCTGAAGGTCGTGCAGTTCCCGCAGGTGGGCGCGGTCGTCGGCGTCCAGCGCGACCGCGAGGGTGCCACAGCGGCGGTAGCCGAGGTCGTGGCCGGTCAGCTCGGTCAGCTCGGCCACGAAGTCCGGGTAGTGGCGGGCGGAGGCCAGGTTGAGCCCGAGCAGGGTCTGCTCGCCGTAGTGCAGTTCGGTGACGGCGGCCAGCATCCCGGCGGCCACCTGTGCGGCCCCGCCGCCCGGCTCGGGGTCCACCACGGCCGTGGCGAACCCGTGCTGCGCGGAGCGCCAGGCCGTCACCAGCCCGATGATGCCGCCCCCCACGACGAGGACGTCTGACGTACGTGGCAACGACATGGGCGTCCAGCCCCTCCCTTCGCCGGCATGACCCGGATCAGGTTCGTACGGTCGGAGGCCGCCAGCCTCCCTCTCAGCCCGGTGCGTCCGGGCTCCCGCGAGTGCTTGTACGGTGGCCACCCTAGCCCGCAGTGCATTGCCCCGGTAAGGGAGCCTCCCGCCATGACCCGCCCGCCCGTCTCCCGCCACGACTCTCGGGCGGGCGGCTCCACCCGGCCCTTTTCCTCGCTCGACGGCCGCGTTCTCGCCCCGGTCGCCGACCAGGCCCCGGGCCAGGTGGGCACGCGCACCCGCTTCACGTATCACGAGCGGAACGGGGAGATCTGGGCCGAGTACGCGGGCGGCGACGTCGTACGCGGCCATCTGTTGGGTACCAGGGAAAGTGACCGGCTCGACTTCCGGTACGTCCAGCTCAAGCAGGACGGGACCACCTCCTCCGGGCACTGCGTGTCGACGGTGGTCGAACTGCCCGACGGGCGGGTGCGGTTGGAGGAGACCTGGCGCTGGGAGTCGCAGCCCGGCAGCGGGACGAGCGTGGTGGAAGAGGTTGTGGAGCAGGCCACCTGGCCCGCCCCTGACTGACGGTTTGTCAGTTGACTTATGGTGATCAGGTGAGCGACCAGACGCAGGAACAGGGCACATCAGGGCCGCGGCGCGTAGTCGTCGCGGGCGCGGGCATGGCCGGCGTGCAGACCGCGGTCGCCCTGCGCGAGCAGGGCTTCACCGGCACCGTGACACTGATCGGCGCCGAACCCCACCAGCCCTACGACCGGCCGCCGCTGTCCAAGGCCGTCCTGCTCGGCAAGGCCGAGGGCTCCGCCTTCGACATCGACTTCGAGGCGCTCGGCCTCGAACTGAGGCTCGGCTGCGAGGCGCTGGCCGTGCGGCCCGACGCGCATGTGCTGGAGACCTCGGCGGGGCCGGTGCCGTACGACGTGCTCGTCCTGGCCACCGGTGCCGAACCGATCCGGCTGCCCGGCGTGGAGGGCGTCCCCGGGGTCCACCTGCTGCGCACCCTGGACGACGCCGAACGGCTGCGGCCGGTGCTCACCGAGCAGCACGACATCGTGGTCGTCGGCGCGGGCTGGATCGGCGCCGAGTTCGCCACCGCCGCGCGCGAGGCGGGCTGCGTCGTGACCGTCGTGGAGGCCGCGGACCGGCCGCTCGCGGGGGCGCTGCCCGCGGAGGTGGCCGAGCCGATGACCGCCTGGTACGCCGACAGCGGCGCCGAACTGCGCACCCACGCGCGCGTGGAGCGCGTCGAACCCGGCGCGGTGGTGCTCGACGACGGCACGCGGCTGCCCGCGGGCGCCGTCGTGGTCGGCATCGGCGCGCGCCCCGCCACCGGCTGGCTGGCCGGCTCCGGCATCGAGCTGGGCCGGCACGGGGACGTGCTGGCCGACGACCACCTGCGCACGTCCGTGCCGGACGTCTACGCGGTCGGCGACTGCGCCTCCTTCCCCTCGGGAAGGTACGGCGAGCGCCTGCTGATCCACCACTGGGACAACGCGCTCCAGGGCCCGCGCACGGTCGCGGCCGACATCGTCGGCCTCACCCCCGTGGTCTACGACCCGGTGCCGTACTTCTGGTCCGAGCAGTTCGGGCGCTTCGTGCAGTACGTCGGCCACCACACGTCGGCCGACACCGTCGTCTGGCGCGGCGATCGCACCGGACCGGCGTGGACGGTCTGCTGGCTCCGCGAGGGCCGGCTCGTCGCTCTGCTGGCCGTCGGCCGACCGCGGGATCTGGCGCAGGGGCGGCGGCTGATCGAGTCCGGCACGCCCATGGATACGCGGCTGCTGGCGGACCCGGCGAGGCCCCTGAAGACGGCGACGGCGTGAGGCACGCGGCCCCGGGTGGACGGGCCTGGCTTCCGAGTGTCAGTGGCAGATGGCACGCTTGTGTCCGTGACCGAGATTGACACAAAGATCGATGCTCTCGTCCCTGCCTGGCTCACCCTTCCCGACATCGCCGAACAACTCGGCGTCGAGGTGACACGTGTGCGTCAGCTGGTCAAGGAGGGCCAGCTCATCGCCGTACGCCGGGGTGAGAACCGCGCACTGCACGTCCCCGCCGCCTTCATCGACGGCGACAAGGTCGTCAAGGGCCTGTTCGGCACCCTGACGCTCCTGAGGGACGACGGCTTCACGGTCGAAGAGATGATCGAATGGCTGTTCACCCCCGACCCGACCCTGCCGGGCACCCCCGCCCAGGCCCTGAGTGAGAACCGCGGCACAGAGGTGAAGCGCCGCGCCCAGGCCCTCGCCGTCTGACCCGGCCATCCGCCTGAGCACCCGGCCCCGGCCTCCGGCCGGGGCCCCGGTGTTTCCGTCGGCCGGGACGGCGGGGCGGGTAGGGTCCGTCCGAGTGGTCGGACGAGCCACCCAACCGACGAGCCGGGGGGAACCCGCGTATGCCTGAGACCGCCGCCATAGCCGACGCCCGTCACCGGCTCGGTGACGCGCGCCTGTATCTGTGCACGGACGCCCGGAGGCGGCAGGGGGACCTGGCCGAGTTCCTGGACGCGGTGCTGGCGGCGGGCGTCGACATCGTGCAGTTGCGGGACAAGGGCATGGAGGCCGGGGAGGAGCTGGACCGGCTGGCGGTGTTCGCCGACGCCTGCGCCCGGCACGGCAAGCTGCTCGCGGTCAACGACCGGGCGGACGTCGCCCACGCAGCCCGTGCCGATGTGCTGCATCTGGGGCAGGGGGACCTTCCCGTGCCCGCCGCCCGCCCGATCCTCGGCGACGGCGTCCTGATCGGCCGGTCCACGCACGCCGAGGACGAGGCCGCCGCCGCGGCCGTGCAGGACGGCGTGGACTACTTCTGCACCGGACCCTGCTGGCCCACGCCCACCAAGCCCGGCCGTCCCGCACCCGGCCTCGACCTGGTTCGGTACACCGCCTCGCTCGGCACCGACCGGCCCTGGTTCGCCATCGGCGGCATCGACCTCGGCAACCTGGACCAGGTCCTGGAGGCCGGCGCCCGCCGTGTCGTCGTGGTCCGGGCGATCACCGCGGCCGACGACCCCGGAGCGGCGGCGGCCGAGTTCGCCGCGCGGCTGCGGCAGGCGGGGTAGGGGCGGCGTGACACGGCCGGACGCGACGGCCGGTCGTCTCATAACCCGGACAGCCGACCCGGCCCGACCCGCTCATTTCCGGCCCCGTTGTCCGAAGGGTGGACAAGAAGCCGACAATTCACGCAAATTTCCGGGGCTCGGTTGGGAGACCGCCGCGCCCTGGATAGCCTGCCAGTATGGCCCTCGGAACCGCATCCACCAGGACTGATCGCGCGCGCACCGTGCGTGACATGCTCGCCACCGGCAAGAGCACGTACTCCTTCGAGTTCTGGGCGCCGAAGACGGCGAAGGGCGAGCGCAGCCTGTGGAACGCGCTGCGCAGGATCGAGGCCGTCGCCCCCGACTTCGTCTCGGTGACGTACGGTGCCGGCGGCTCCACCCGCGCGGGCACGGTGAGGGCGACCGAGCAGATCGTGTCCGACACCACGCTCACCCCTGTGGCGCACCTCACTGCCGTCAACCACTCCGTGGCGGAGCTGCGCAACATCATCGGCCAGTACGCCGACGCCGGGATCCGGAACATGCTCGCCGTGCGCGGCGACCCGCCCGGCGACCCGATGGGCGAGTGGGTCCCGCACCCCCGCGGACTGACGTACGCCGCCGAACTCGTCCGGCTCATCAAGGAGTCGGGCGACTTCTGCGTCGGCGTGGCGGCCTTCCCCGAGATGCACCCCCGCTCCGCCGACTGGGATACCGACGTCGCGCACTTCGTCGACAAGTGCCGTGCGGGCGCCGACTACGCCATCACGCAGATGTTCTTCGATCCGGAGTCGTACCTCCGCCTGCGCGACCGTGTCGCCGCGGCCGGTTGCGCGACACCCGTCATTCCCGAGATCATGCCGGTCACGAGCGTGAAGATGCTCGAGCGGCTGCCCCAACTCAGCAACGCCGCCATCCCGGACGACCTCAAAGAGCGGATCCGCGCGGCGGAGGACGATCCGGCGGCGGTACGCTCCCTTGGGATCGAGTTCGCCACCGAGTTCTGCGCACGGTTGCAGGCCGAGGGAGTGCCCGGGCTGCACTTCATCACGCTCAACAACTCCACGGCGACGCTGGAAATCTACGAAAACCTGGGTCTGCACCACCGGCCGCGGACCTAGACCGGCCGCACCCGCGTACGACACACTGCGTAGCGGCCACTGGGAGAGGGGCGTACATGGGCTGGACGGTCCTCTACATCGCGTTCGGCATCGTCGCGCTGTGGCTGCTGGGCGAGGTGCTGCTGCAGTACAAGGCACGGTTGCGCTGGCGGCTGCTGGCCTTCGCCGGCTTCCTCTGCGTCGTCCTCGGGGTCCTGATCCCGTCCGTCGTCGTGATCGGTCTGGGCGCGGCCGCCTTCGCGGTCGGCCAGACCTACGTCACACTGTCCTTCCGGCGCGGCTTCGCGGCGGGCTGGGCGGTCAACCGTCCCGGCGCCGAAGGCGGCAAGCCGCGCCGCCGCGGCAAGGCCGAGCACCAGGACCCGACCCTGGAGGTCTCCGACCTCGAGGTGTCCGACGGCGAGACCGGCACCATGGAGGCCCTGCCCGGCCACGACGGCCTGTCCTACGGCCACGGCGACGACGACGGCGACGACGTCTTCACCCCCGCCCGCCCCACCCAGCCCGCGGCCGCCGAGGCCACCGCCGTGTACGAGCCGCAGCCCCTGCCCGACGACACCGGTTCCTACGGCGTCTACGGAGACTCGGCCCACCGGGGCGGCACGCAGTCGCCCTACCCGGGGGCCGGCCAGACCCAGGACCAATACGCCACCGCGGCCCAGGGCGCCGACCAGAGCCACACGTACGACTACTCCGGCTACGGTCAGCAGGGTTACGGCTACGACGCCTCCGGCCAGCAGCAGTACGCCGCCTACTCCGACCCGTACGCCGGCACCCAGACCTACGGCGGCGGCTCCTACGACACCGGCTACGGCGGCCAACAGGACTACGGCCAGCAGGGCTACGGCACCCAGGACGCCTACGCCGGCGGCTACGGCGGTGAGACCCCGGACGGCGGGGTGTGGGTGCCGCAGCAGCGCACCGACGAGTCCTACGGCGGCGAACTCCCGCAGGAGCAGCAGTCCTACCCGTACCAGGGCAACAACCACGGTCAGCCGCAGCACGGCACGGGCTTCGACGAGCAGTACCGCTTCTGAACGCTCCCCGGCTCACTGGGAGCCGCGGAACTCCGGTCCTTCCACGATCAGCCCGGCCACCAGCGCCCCCGACATCCCGGCGTGCGGCAGCCCGCCCCCGGGGTGCGACCAGCCGCCCACGGTGAACAGGCCGGCGAGTCCCGTGGTGTTCGCCGGGTGCAGCAGGCGCCCTCGGGCGCCCGCGAGCGCCGGCGCGGGGACGGCCCCGCCCTCCGCGCCCGTCACCCGGGCGATGTCGGCCGGGGTGCGCACCTCGTGCCAGAGCAGGCGGTCGCGGAGTCCGGGTATAGCCCGCGAGGCGACGGCGATCATGCGGTCGGCTTGCCTCTGCGGATCCGCGGAAGCGGAGGCCGGGACCGTCGCCGTGAGCGTGACTGCCTCGTGCTCCGGGTCCGGGACCAGCGCCGGGTCGCCGGGGCGCGACACCGTGACCGTGGGCCGCTCGGGCAGCCCGGGGGCCGTACCGAACAGCGCGTCGAGTTCGGCCGCGCGGTCCTCGGTGTGCACCACGGTCCGGTGGGCCGTCCCCTCGGGGCGGCCGCCGCGCAGCGCCAGCAGTACGGTCAGGCGACTGGGCGCACCGGGCTGAGGCGGCACCTCGCCCGCACCCCGCAGGTCCGTACCCCGGACCATGCCGTCCAGCGTCCGGGGAGGCACGCCGGCGACCACGAACTCCGCCTCGGCCATGGTCCCGTCGGCGAGCTCCACGCCCGCCGCCCGGCCGTCCTTGCCGACGATCCCCGTGACCTCGGTGCCGAGGGCGAACTCGACCCGGCGGGCCAGGCACCGCTCATACACCGCGCGCGCCAGTTCGCGCAGACCGCCGCGCACGTACCAGGTGCCGAAGGCGTGGTCCAGGTACGGCAGTACGGCCGCGCTCGCCGGGGCGGTCCGCGGATCGAGGCCGTACGCGAGCGCGTGGCTCTCCAGGAGGGCGGCCAGGCGCGTGTCGCGCAGCTCCCAGGCACCGACCTCGGCGAGCGTGCCGGCCTGCCGAGTGCGCAGCAGGCGCTTGTGCGGCACCGCCGGGTAGGGCTCGCGCTCGGCCAGCACCTGCCAGTTGGGCCACAGCGGCTCCTCCAGGAGCGGGCGGCGGGCGCGGTCCCAGGCCTCGCGGGCCCGCACCAGGAAGTCGCCCCAGCGCCGTCCGGCGCCCGCGCCGAGGGCTTCGTCCAGAGCGGCGACGACGCCCGCGCGCGAGACGTTCGGCAGGGACACCTCGGTGCCGTCGGCGAAGACGTGCCGCGCGGACGGGTCCACCTGGACCAGCTCGACGAGGTCCTCCAGCGGCTCCTTGCCGGTCTTGACGAACAGATCGCGGTAGACCGCGGGCAGCGGGAGCAGCCCGGGGCCGGTGTCGAAGGCGAAACCGTCCCGCTCGAAACGGCGCAGCGCGCCGCCGTACGTCTCCGTACGCTCGTACACCGTCACCCGGTGGCCCGCGACGGCCAGCCGGGCGGCGGTCGCCATCGCGCCCATCCCGGCGCCGATCACCGCAATCCGTGCCATGAGCGCGACTTTATCGACCGCCACCGACAATCCCGGCCACGGGGGCGTTGACCAGCGGCTTCCCGGATGCGCGGGGCCGCGGGCGCGGTCAGCCCGGCGGAGACCCGGCCTCGGCCGCGAGCCGGCGTTTCTCCTCCCGGCGCTGGGCCCGGCGGCGCATGAAGCGGCGGATCCGGGAGACCAGGAAGGCGACGATCACGGCCCCGGCGAGCAGCAGAACGCCCGCGACGACCGCCGCGGCCACCGGATGGAAGATCGCGAAGGTGACGAGTCCGGCCACTCCGAGGTCCTCGGCCAGGCTCACGACCATGTTGCTCACGGGCTCCGGGGAGGTGTTGACCGCCATCCGCGTCCCGGCCTTCACCAAATGGCTGGCCAGCGCCGTGCCGCCGCCGACCAGGCCCGCGGTGACGTCCGACAGCGAGCCGCTCTGCCCCGCGAGCAGCGCGCCCACCCAGGCCCCGGCGACCGGGCGGATCACGGTGTGCGCGGTGTCCCACACCGAGTCCACGTAGGGGATCTTGTCGGCGACCGCCTCCAGAAGGAACAGCACGCCCGCCGCGATCAGCACCTCCGGCCGCTGCAGGGTGCCGGGGACGTCGTCGCTCAGTCCCGTCGCGCCGAACACACCGAGCAGCAGCACCACCGCGTACGCGTTGATGCCGCTGGCCCAGCCGCTTGTGAACACCATGGGGAGTACGGACACGGAGGTGATCGTAGCCAGCGGGCCGCCCGGCGTCCTGGGTGCGGGCACGCAGGACTGAGTATCCGTACCTAGCAGGCGAGATGAGTACGCGCACGGATGGGCCGCGGACCGCGTGAACGAGAGAGTGGGAGCACGGAAGGGGGCACGGCGCCGGCACCGCCGACACGGGGCGGCGGAACGGCGCGGCCCTCGACCGCTCCTTCCGCCGGCCCAGGCCGCCGGGAGCGAGGCACGGGGGAGCCCGGGGGAAACGACTGGACGGGGCTCGACGGGGGTACGGGAAACGCCGGTGCGCGGTGGCCCGCGGGGGACGCGGCCAGGGCGCACCGGCGTTTTCGCGCGCCCGGCCCGAGTGCGTCCGGCGGCCGCGGCCTCAGAGGCGCCCGCTGACCCGTCCCTGAAGGAGCCGGGACAGCGCCGCGTGCACGTCGTCCAGGGAACGCTGGGGCTGGAAGGACTTCCAGTCCAGCGCGGCCACCAGCACCATGCCGACCAGCGCCGCCGCGGTCAGCGGCACGTCGACGTCCTCGCTGAACTCCCCGTGTGCCATGCCCTCGCGCAGGACGCCCTCGACGACCGCGACCGCCTCCTGCCGCACCACCAGGAGCGTGGACTGCCAGGACCGGTTGGTGCGCCACAACTCGGCCACGTAGAGCTGGGTGAAGGCCGGGTAGCGGTCGATGAAGACGAGCCCGGCGCGGACCATGGCGTCCAGGGCGTCCACCCGGCTGCCGCCCTCCCGGGCCGTCCGCTCGGCCGCCTCGCGCAGGGAGGCGGTGAGCAGTCCCACGCCATGCCGCAGCAGCTCTTCGAAGAGGACGGACTTGCTGGCGAAGTTGTAGTAGACCGTGCCCTTGGCGACCCCCGCCCGCTCGGCGATCTCGTCCACCGTGGTGGCCGAGAACCCCTGCTCGGCGATGAGGGTCACGGCCGCCTCGTAGAGCTTCTGCCGGGTGGCCTCGCGGCGGGTACGGCCGCCCGGCGTGGCGCTGCTGCGTTCCATGGCCCTGATTGTCACAGGTCGGCACCTCCCGGAGGGCGCGGAAGGGGAGGCCGGCGGCGTGGTCGCAAGGACGCGCCCCGCGAGCCGCCGGCCCCGCGTCCCCGAACGTACGGTCGAAGCAAAATCCCAGGTCAGAACGGATTGTCAGTGCCATACCTCACGATGGGCACATACGGCACCCGTGCCGTCACCCAGACGACAGGAGGTTCGTCATGGCCAACTCGTCCGCAGCAGCCGCCCGTCGGCACCGCGCCACCGGCCCTGCCCCCTCACTGACCGGCCCGAGCGACGTGCACCCCGTCCCGCGCCGCTCCTCGGCCCCTCCCGCCGCCCTCGGCCTGCTCGCCCAGGCCCGCGCGGGCCTGGCGGAGGCCACCGCCCACCGCACCCCGAACGAGCGGTACGCGACGGCCCACCTCGCCGCGCTGCGCACCGCCGCCGCCGTACTCGCCGCGCGGGGCCGCCCGGATCCCACCCCGCGCCGCCGGGCCCGCATCAGGAGCGCCTGGGAAGTGCTCCCCGAGATCGCGCCCGAACTCGCCGAGTGGAGCGCGCTGTTCGCCGCGGGCGCCGCGCGCCGCGCCCGCGCCGAGGCCGGGATCCGGGGCGCGGCCGGCCAGCGGGACGCCGACGACCTGATACGGGACGTGGCGATGTTCATCCGCCTGGTCGAACGCATGCTCCTCCTCCAGCCGGTCCTGCCCCAGCCCCGCCCCGACACCGACCCCCAGACCGACCCCCAGACCGGGACGGGCGAACCAACCGGAACGAACCCCTCCCACCCCGAACGCACCCCGTCCCGCGACTTGCCGGACGCGGGCTGACACGCACGGCACGCGCCCGTACGGCAGTTGCCGCCCCGGCGGACCGCCACGGCGGGGCGGCGACCGGGGCGGCGGCGGAGCCGAGCGGCAGGTCGGGGGGTGGAGGCAATAGGGTGGAAGGCGCCTGAAGCCCTTCCAGTTCCCGTGCCCCGGGCGGGGAGGGGCAGTCCGATCGCTCCGCCGTGCAAGAGGCGGTGCCGCGCCGAGGAGTCAACTGCCGTGTCGGACCCGATGCGCCCGCCCGCCTCCCACCACCCTCAACCGACGTCGCCGCGCTCCGACCCCTCTCGCCCCCGCGCTTCTCTCCGTACCGCCGTGGTCTGGGAGGTCCTGCACGACGCCCTCGACCGCCGGGTCAAGGCCGCGGGCCGGGAGTCCCTGGACGTCCTCGACACCGGCGGCGGCAGCGGCAACTTCGCCGTGCCCGCCGCCAGGCTCGGCCACCGGGTCACCGTCGTCGACCCCAGCCCCAACGCGCTGTTCGCGCTGGAGCGCCGTGCCGCCGAGGCCGGCGTGGCCGACCGGGTGCGGGGCGTCCAGGGCGACGCCCACGGCCTCTTCGACGTGGTCGAGCGCGGCGGCTACGACGCGGTGCTGTGCCACGGCGTCCTGGAGTACGTCGACGACCCCGCCGAGGGCGTGCGCAACGCGGTGGCCGCCCTGCGCGCCGAGGGCGTCCTGAGCGTGCTCGCCGCCGGTCTCGGCGGCGCCGTGCTCGCGCGGGCCCTCGCCGGGCACTTCAAGGAGGCCCGGCAGGCGCTCGACGACCCCGACGGGCGCTGGGGCGAGGGCGACCCGGTGCCGCACCGCTTCACCGCCGAGCAGCTCACCGCGCTCGTCGAGGGCGCGGGCCTGCGGGTGGGCGCCGTGCACGGGGTGCGGATCTTCGCCGACCTGGTGCCCGGCGTGCTTGTGGACACCGAGCCCGGAGCGCTGGACGCCCTGCTGAAGCTGGAGGCTGCGGCGGCCGAGCGGCCCGCGTTCCACTCCGTGGCCACACAGCTCCACGTACTCGGTGAGACCCGGGGCGCGGCCGAGGACTGAGCCGCTTCACGGGGCGGGCCGCCGACCGGCCCTTCGGCCGGGCATGCAGTCCGCCACAGGCCACCCGGTCGGCCGCTTCGCGCCGTATGATCGAGGGAGACCGTCCGGCATGACGGCCCGCCCGCCGGGGAATGGAAGCCTCAGCGGACCGGGACGGACATGGCGGATTCCGGTTGGCCAATTGGCGCAGAGGGGCGGGTTTCACGGGGGCGATTCCCTGCCTATCCTGAAGGGACCCCCCGAGTCGCCCCGGCGACTGCACGATGAGGAGGACTCCGTGCCGCTCTCGGAGCACGAGCAGCGCATGCTCGAGCAGATGGAGCGAGCGCTGTACGCCGAAGATCCCAAGTTCGCGTCGGCGCTCGAGGGAAGCGGGCTGCGTACGTACACCCGGCGGCGGGTCTACCAGGCGGTCGTGGGCTTCCTCGTAGGTATCGCGCTCCTCATGGCAGGAATGATCGTCCAGCAGCTCATCTGGGTCAGTGTGGTGGGCTTCCTGGTCATGCTGGGCTGCGCCGTACTGGTCGTGACCGGCTGGCGCAAGGCGCCCAAGCCGGGCGAGCAGGCCGCCGCAGGCCCGCAGGCCCGCCGTCCGGCCCGTCAGAAGCGTTCGATGATGGACCGCATCGAGGAGCGCTGGCAGCGCCGCCGGGACGAGCAGGGCGGCCACTAGTCCGCCGAGCACCACAGTCCTTGCACGAGGGGGTGACCACCAGCGGTGGTCACCCCCTCGTGCATGTCCGGAAGCCGGCACGGGCGCCGGCCACCCCAGCCGGAACCCCGGTCAGCCAGAGCCCCCCGAAGCCCCAGCCGGAGGCCTCGGCAGGGCCCCTCAGCCGGAGGCCTCGGCCCCGTCCCCCGAGCCGTGCTGCTCCGACGGTCCGCGCAGCCTCGTCCGGGCTGCGACGACCCGGGCACCGACACGGGACCTGAGCGCGTTCCACCGGGCCGACGCCGCCCAGACCACGCGCACCATGGAGCGCGGGGCGAGCGCGGCCCGCAGCCTGGTGCGCCGGGACACCGTGTCCCGCAGGCCGACGGCGACCCGCCGGACGTCCTCGGCGAGCCCCGCCACCGGACGCGGGCGCGGCGCGTAGAGGACCTGTTCCACGGCGTCCGCCAGTCGGTGCGCCGAGGCGGCGGCCACCTCGTCGAGGCGCCCCAGGCGGACGATCCGGGCGGCCGCCTTGCGCGGGGTCTGCGACTCGTCCGGCAGGATCCCGAAGTCCCAGGCGGTGTCGCTCAGTTCCTGCCAGACCGCCAGGATGTGCGGCCCCGCGTCCGCCTCGCCGCGCCCGTGCGCGCCCAGCCGCACGGCGCGCATCCGCCGGCGCCACAGCAGCGGCGACAGCGGCAGGACGAGGACCAGCAGGCCGCCCAGCGTCCACCCCAGGACGGCGTACCACTTCGGGCCATCGTCACCCTGGACCTGCACGGCTTGCGCGGACGGGCCACCGCACTCCTGGAGCCGCCGCAGCTCCGGCGGGCAGCTCTGGTTCGCCGACGGCGCGGCGGAGGGCGCCGTGCTCGCGTCCTGGGACGGCGCCGTCGACTCCGGCAGGCGGGTGCCCGGCGTGTCCGACTGGGTGTACGTCGGCACCGAGCCGCGCGTGGGGGTCGGCTCGAAGCGGGTCCAGCCGACGCCCTCGAAGTACAACTCGGGCCAGGCGTGGGCGTCTTTCAGGCCCACGGCCATGGTTCCGTCGCTCTGCGCGGTGCCGGGCGCGAAGCCCACCGCGACCCGGGCCGGTATGCCAAGCGTGCGGGCCATGGCGGCCATCGCGAAGGAGAAGTGCACGCAGAAGCCGCGCTTGTCCTTGAGGAACCGCGAGATGGCCTGCGGTCCGCTGCCCGCCTCGACCTGCGTGTCGTACTGGAAGCCGCCGCCGAGGGTGAACCAGTCCTGGAGCTCGACCGCCTGCTCGTAGTGGTTCGTCGCGCCCTCGGTGACCCGACGGGCGGTGCTCGCGACGTCCGCCGGCAGCGACTTGGGCACCTTGGTGTACTCGTGCCTCAGCGCCGCCGACGGTTCCGGCGCCGCGGCGAGCTGCTCGGCGGTCGGCCGCACCTGAAGGCTCTTCACCTCGTAGGTCAGCCCGCGCGTGTTCTGCCCGTGGTCGCCGACGAGGGTCATGCCCACGGGCTCGTAGCGCCAACTGCCCTTGATCCGCACGGCACTCGGCGGGTACGGCATCGGCAGCCAGTCCTGGCCGTACCAGTCCGCCGCCGAGATCGTCGTGGTGATCTCCGTGCGTTTGACGCCGCCGTCCAGGCCCAGGGGGGCGGGCAGCGGGTCGGGTACGCCGACGATGTGCCGCTGGGACGGCTTCCAGGTGGTGCCGTCGAAGTCGTCCAGGGACACGATCCGCAGATACAGGTTCGAGGTGTCGGACGTGTCCGTGCGCAGGGTGATGACCGTGCGGTCCTCGTCGACGTTCAGGCTGTCGCGCAGCGACACCAGCGGGTTGACCGCGGAGATCGTGCCGCCGTCGCCGCTGCCCGAGCCGACCGCGGTTCCGGCGGCGCCGAGCAGCCCGCCCTGCATCGCCGGGAGGCCGAGCGGCACCACCAGGGCGATGCCGAGGGCGAGGGCGCCGATCCGGCGCCCGGTGCGCACGGGCGCGGTCGCGCCGCCCGGTTCGCCGCTCCCCGGGCGCGATGCCCCGGCGAACACCCGCCCCCACTGCGAGAGCCGGTCCCGGCCCTCGGCCAGCAGCAGTGTCAGGTAGCCGGCGGCCGCGATCAGGAACCACCACCAGCCGGTGCCGCCGTCGGACAGGCCCGCGGCCACGGAGTACACGGCGAGCAGCGGCAGGCCGGCGGGGGCCGCGCTGCGGAAGGTCACCGCGAGCGTGTCCACGATCAGCCCGATCAGCAGGACGCCGCCGACGAGCATCAGGCGGATGCCGTCGGTCTGCGGCGCCGGGATGGCGTACCGTCCGACGTCGTCCGCGCCCTCCCGCAGCAGTTCGGCCAGGTGCCGGAAGGCCTCGGGGCCCGGGATCAGCCCGGCGAAGGCCTGCCCCCGGGCGAAGACCAGGGTGAGCAGCATCAGTGTGGCCAGGGCCTGCGCCGCGACGGTCAGCGGCCGCGCCAGTGGCACCCGCCGGGTCACCGCGCCGACCCCCGACTGCACCGCCAGCAACAGAATGGCCTGGAGGATCCACGAGGCGGGGGAGACCAGCGGCAGCAGCGCGCACGACGCCGCCAACGTCGCCGCCGCCGCACACAGCGCCAACCGCGTCCGCCCGCTCATACCCACCCCTCCCCGTCGCCGGTGCCGCACGCGGGTACGTGGCGCTGGTTCTGACGCCGGTTCGGGGCCGTCCGGTTGGTTACGTTGCTCATGGTCATCGCGCTGGTGCCGTTCACGGGTTCGTCGCGCTGGGCCTGGCGTCGGTCTGGGAGCGTCCTGTCCATCGCGCCGTTCACGGGTTCGTCGCGCTGGGCCTGGCGTCGGTCTGGGAGCGTCCTGTCCATCGCGCCGTTCATGGTCATCGCGCTGATGCCGCTTGCGGGTACGTCGCGGCGGTTCTGGCGTCGGTCCGGGGTCGCCCGGTTCGTCACCTCGATCATGACCATCCCCCGCCCAGCCCCGTCCCGCCGGCCGCGCCCGCGCTGGTGCGCTCCTGGTCCGCGCGGCGCCACAGCTCGTCCGGGCCGGCGCCCCGGGGCACCGGCACGGCCGTCCAGCCCGCGTCGCGGAGCAGCCGGAGGCGGTCGTCGGCCTGGGACGCGGGCTCCGGCACGTCGCCCGGTTCCCGGACCCAGGTCTCGCTGTCCAGGACGAAGGCGACCGCGCCGCCGCTGCGCTGCCGCATCTTGGCCGCGACCCCGGCCTGCGCCTCGTCGAGGTCGCCGAGGAAGGCCACCAGCAGTCCCTCGTTGCCGCCGCGCAGCACGTCGTAGGCGCGGGACAGGCCCGCCCCGTCGGAGTGGTCGATCACGGCGAGGGTGTCCATCATCAGCCCGGCCGAGTCCGCCGACTCCTGGCTGGTGCCCGCGAACCCGTCGCCGCCCTCGCCGGGAACGGAGTTGCCGGTGTCGGTCAGCAGCCGCACCGAGAAGCCCCGCTCCAGCATGTGCACCAGGACCGACGCGGCGCCGGAGACGGCCCACTCGAAGGCCGAGTCGGGGCCCGCGCCCCGGTAGGCGAGCGCCCGGGTGTCGAGGAGCACCGTGCAGCGGGCGCGCTGCGGCTGCTCCTCGCGGCGCACCATCAGCTCGCCGTAGCGCGCGGTGGACCGCCAGTGCACACGGCGCAGATCGTCGCCGTAGCGGTACCCGCGCGGGATGACGTCGTCCTCGCCGGCCAGTGCCAGCGAGCGCTGCCGCCCGTCGCCGTACCCCTTGGCCTCGCCGCTCAGGCGCACCGGTGACAGCGGATCCACCCGCGGGATCACGGTCAGGGTGTCGTGGGCGGAGAAGGAACGGGTCAGTTCGCACATCCCGAAGGGGTCGGTCAGCCGCAGTTGCAGCGGGCCCAGCGGATACCGTCCGCGCAGGTCGGAGCGGACCCGGTAGGACACCTCGCGGCGCCCGCCCGGCTCGACCCGGTCGAGTACGAAACGGGGCCGCGGCCCGAGCACGTACGGCACCCGGTCCTGGAGCATCAGCAGGCCGGTGGGCAGCCGCGAGACGTTGTCCATCCGCAGATGCACCCGGGCCTCGCTGCCGGCGGGCACGCGCGCGGGGGAGAGCCGGCGGCTGCCGGCGACCCGGTAGCGCGTGCGGAAGAGCACCGTGGCGCACACCAGCGGCAGTGCCGCCAGCAGCAGCCCGACCCGGAGCAGGTCGCTCTGCCCGAGGACGTAGGCGCAGATCGCGGCGGCGATTCCGGCGGCCAGGAAGGAGCGCCCGCGGGTGGTCAGACCGGCCAGCGCGGTGCGGACGCCGCCCCGCTCCCTGCGGTCGTCGTCCGCGTGCGCCGTCCCCGCGTCGGACATCACAGGCTCCGCGGCGGCTGCTGGCCGTACGCGGGCGCGCCGCGGCCCAGGCCGAAGCCGCCGGACTGCTGGGGCGCCGCGGGCACCGGGGTGCGCTGGAGGATCTCCTGGACGACCTGCTCGGCGGTGCGGCGGTTGAGCTGGGCCTGGGCGGTGGGCAGCAGCCGGTGGGCCAGGACGGCAACGGCCAGCGCCTGCAGATCGTCCGGCAGCGCGTACTCCCGGCCGCTCAGCGCGGCGGACGCCTTCGCCGCGCGCAGCAGGTGCAGCGTCGCGCGCGGCGAGGCGCCGAGTCTGAGGTCGGGATGGGTGCGGGTGGCGGAGACGAGGTCCACCGCGTACCGCCGGACCGTCTCGGCGACGTGCACCCCGCGCACGGCCTCGATCAGTTTCACGATCTCGTGCGCGTGCGCCACCGGCTGGAGGTCTTCCAGCGGGCTCACCCCGCCGTGCACGTCCAGCATCTGCAACTCGGCGTCCGGGCTCGGGTACCCGATGGACACCCGGGCCATGAAGCGGTCGCGCTGGGCCTCGGGCAGCGGATAGGTGCCCTCCATCTCGACCGGGTTCTGCGTGGCCACCACCATGAACGGCGAGGGCAGTTCGTAGGTCTGCCCGTCGATGGTGACCTGCCGCTCCTCCAAGGACTCCAGCAGCGCGGACTGGGTCTTGGGCGAGGCCCGGTTGATCTCGTCGCCGATCACGATCTGCGCGAAGATGGCGCCCGGCTTGAACTCGAAGTCCCGGCGCTGCTGGTCCCAGATGGACACGCCGGTGATGTCCGACGGCAGCAGGTCGGGCGTGAACTGGATGCGCCGCACCGAACAGTCGATGGACCGCGCCAGCGCCTTGGCGAGCATCGTCTTGCCCACCCCTGGAACGTCCTCGATCAGAAGATGCCCCTCGGCGAGCAGCACGGTCAGCGAAAGCCGTACGACCTCGGGCTTGCCCTCGATCACTTCTTCCACCGAACGGCGGACCCGCTCCACCGTGGCGGTCAGATCGGCCCCCACTCTCGGCTCCGCTCGAGCGGGGGCACCCCCATGGCTCGCTCGATCGTCATAGGTCGTCACCCGGCGGCCCTCCTCGGCCCTTCCCCACGCTCCTCGGCGAGCGGGGGATACCCCAACTTTCAGGGCCGACGCTCTGCTGTGCGGACCGGCCCACCCCGAATCAGGCACCACGCGTGAAACGTTCCGCGTGAGGCCACCCCCGCATTCTTGCCGCCGTTACCGATTCGTGTCACTCGCCTGTGGACAACTGGCCGCGATATGTCGGGTCTTGCGGCTTTCGCTGGTGACGGAGGCATGCCGCGCACCGGACTCCCGGCGCGCGTGCGACGGTCAGGCGGGGTCGATCTCGCGCAGCAGGCCCGTCCTGACGTCGAAGACGAAACCGCGTACGTCGTCGGTGTGCACCAGGAACGGCGAGGTGCGTACACGCTGCATCGACTGCCGCACGTCCTGGTCCACGTCCCGGAAGGCCTCCACGGCCCAGGCCGGACGCTGCCCGACCTCCATCTCCAGGTCGTGCCGGAACTCCTCGGTGATGGACTGCATGCCGCAGTTGGTGTGGTGGATCAGCACGATGCTGCGGGTGCCCAGGGCCCGCTGGCTGATGGTGAGCGAGCGGATGACGTCGTCGGTGACCACACCGCCCGCGTTGCGGATGGTGTGGCAGTCGCCGAGTTCCAGGCCGAGCGCGGCGTGCAGGTCGAGACGGGCGTCCATGCAGGCCACGACGGCGACCCTCAGTACGGGCCGGGCGTCCATCCCCGGATCGGTGAACGCGGCGGCGTACTGCTGGTTGGCCTCCGCGAGACGGTCGGTGACGGTGCCACGCCGGTCTATGGCGTCCTCGGGCCCGGCGGGAACTGATGCAGAAGTCGTCATACTCATGACGTTAGTGGGCGTCGGGGCCCGGGTCCTGTTGTGAGACGGTACAAAGAACCCCGTCATGGCTTGTTGTGAGGGACCCCACACGCAGGGCGAATCCACACCCGGACGAGTGAATTTTCGTCTTGCCGTGCCGCCACTGCTCCGTCGGGCGACGCGCAGGCCGGTTGATTGACCGCGAGACAGGGTGCACTAAAGTGACGCGAAGCGGGAGGCGTGGCCCTCCCTGCTGGACTGCATTCCCGACAGGCCCCGGCCCACGCGCCGGCGGTCTCCCCACGTGCGCGGCGCGTACGTACGGCTCGGCCTCCTCCCGCTTCCGGTCGGCTGACGCTTCCGGCGCCGGCAGGCCCTTTTCTTTCCTGAGCGGTCGGGGACCCGGCAGTGCGTGCGGGACGCGCCGGACTGAGAGGGCTCCTTGAGCGACAGCCGACACGTCCCCGTGATGCTCCAGCGGTGCCTGGATCTGCTGGCGCCCGCCCTGGAGCGGCCGGGAGCGGTGGTCGTCGACTGCACCCTCGGCCTCGGCGGACACAGCGAGGCGCTGCTCACCCGCTTCCCCGAGGCGCGGCTGGTGGCCCTCGACCGCGACAAGGAGGCCCTGCGCCTGTCCGGCGAGCGCCTGGCCCCCTTCGGTGACCGGGCCACCCTGGTGCACGCCGTCTACGACGAGCTGCCCGACGTGCTCGACCGGCTGGGCGTCCCGCGCGTGCGGGGCGTCCTGTTCGACCTCGGGGTGTCCTCGATGCAGCTCGACGAGGCCGACCGCGGCTTCGCCTACGCCCAGGACGCCCCCCTGGACATGCGCATGGACCAGAGCACCGGGATGAGCGCCGCCGAGGTCCTCAACACCTACCCGCCCGGCGAGCTGGTCCGCATCCTGCGGGCCTATGGCGAGGAGAAGCAGGCCAAGCGGATCGTGGCCGCCGTCGTGCGTGAGCGCGAGAAGGAGCCGTTCACCAACAGCGCCCGGCTGGTGGAGCTGATCCGCGACGCGCTGCCGCAGGCCGCCAAGCGCACCGGCGGCAACCCGGCCAAGCGCACCTTCCAGGCGTTGCGGATCGAGGTCAACGGCGAGCTCGCCGTGCTGGAGCGGGCGATCCCGGCCGCGGTGAAGGCGCTGGACGTCGGCGGGCGGATCGCCGTGCTGTCGTACCACTCCCTCGAGGACCGCCTGGTCAAGCAGGTGTTCGCGGCCGGTGCCGCGTCGAGTGCGCCCCCCGGGCTCCCGGTCGTGCCCGAGCGCTACCAGCCCCGGCTCAAGCTGCTCACCCGCGGTGCCGAACTTCCCACCGAGGAAGAGATCGCCGAGAACCGGCGGGCGGCGCCGGCCCGGCTGCGTGGCGCCGAGCGCGTCAGGGAGGACGTCGAGTGAGCCAGGGGGACCAGTGAGCAGGAAACCCGTACTGAGGGGCCGTGCCGCCCGGCTCGCCCGGCTCTTCCCGACCGGCCGGGGCCAGGCCGCCCGGACCCCGTTCGTCCTCCTCGTCGTGCTCCTGCTCGGCGGCGGCCTCATCGGGCTGCTGATGCTGAACTCCGCCCTCAGCGAAGGCGCGTTCCAGCGGGAGGCGCTCCAGAAGGACGCCAAGAACCTCACCGACGAGGAGCAGGCCCTCCAGCGGGACATCGACTCCTACTCCGCCCCGGACGCCCTCCAGCTCCGCGCCCGGCAACTGGGCATGGTGCCCGGCGGCGACCCGGCCTTCCTGGGCGCCGACGGGACCGTCAAGGGCGTCCCCTCGGCCGCCCCCACGCCGCCCCCCGCGCAGGAGACGCCGCTGTCGCTCCTGCCGCCCGCGGCGCTCGCCCTCTCGCCGTCCGCCACGGACGGCACGGCCCCGGCAAGCGCGAACCTGGCACCGCCATCGGCCCAGGGCCCCGCCCCGACTCCGGAGAACACCACCCCGGCCGTCCCGGCCGCCCCTCCACCCGCCCCGACCCCGACCCCCGGCAGGTGACGGACGTGACCGACAGCGAACCGCCGCGCCGTCCGGTCCCCGTGCTGTCCGGGCCTGACGTGCCCGACAGGGACCCGCAGCGTCGCCGGGTGCTTGGCCTGTCCGGGCCTGCTGGGCCGGAGGTTCGACTTCGCTCGGTTTCCGGGGGTGTCACGGCCGGCGTTTCGGTCGGCGCCGTTGTCTTCCCGTTCGCTTCGATCTCGACTTTCGGCAGGTGACGGACGTGTCCGACAGGGAACCGCCGCGTCGCCGGGTGCCCGGGCCCGCCAGGCCGGCGCGTCCGGCCGCCCGGCAGCGGCCCGGCCCCGGTGCCCGGCCGGCCCGCCGTCCGGCCCCGGCCCGGCCCCAGGCCGCGCGCATCCGGCTCGGCAGCCCCCGCCCCCGGTTGCGGCTGGTCGCCCTCGCGCTCACCCTGGTGCTGCTCGTCTTCGCCGTACGGCTGTTGCAGGTGCAGGCCGTCGACGCGAGCGCGTATGCCGCCAAGGCCGAGGAGAACCGGTACGTGGTGCACACCCTGGCCGCCGAGCGGGGCCGCATCACCGACCGCAACGGCGTCGACCTGGCGACCAGCGTGGACGCCGACGACATCACCGCCGACCCCACCATGTTCGGCCGCGACCAGCTGCACATCGGCGACGGTCCCGAGCAGGCGGCCGCGCTGCTCGCCCCGATCCTCGGCCAGGACCAGGAGGCCCTCACCGCGAAGCTCCGCACGCCGAACACCCGCTACGTGCTGCTCGCCCGCCGCGAGACCCCGCAGGTCTGGAAGCAGATCAAGGACCTGAAGACGGCCCTGGCGAAGAAGGCCCAGAAGGACAAGACCACCGTCAACGTGCTCGCCGGCGTCTTCTCCGACCCCAGCAGCAAACGGGTCTACCCCAACAGCGGCCTCGCCGCCGGGATACTGGGCTGGGTCAACGCCGACGGCAAGGGCGGCGGCGGCATCGAGCAGCAGCTGAACGAGGGGCTGGCCGGCAAGCCCGGCAAGATCCGCTACGCCCAGTCCGGCGGGCGCGAGGTGCCCACCGCCGGCTCCACCGAGACGCGCGCGGTGCCCGGCTCCGACACCGAGCTCACCATCGACCGCGACATCCAGTGGGCCGCCCAGAACGCCATCACCGAGCAGGTGGCGAAATCCGGGGCGGACCGCGGCTACGTCATCGTGCAGGACACCCGCACCGGCGAGATCCTCGCCATGGCCAACTCCCCGGGCTTCGACCCGGGCGACCTGTCCCACGCCGACCCGGCCGCGCTGGGCAACGCCGCCGTCCAGGACGCCTACGAGCCCGGCTCCACCGCCAAGGTCATGTCCATGGCCGCCATACTGGAGGAGAACGCGGCGACGCCGCTCACCCACGTCGTCGTGCCCAACCGGCTGCACCGCGGCGACCGCCTCTTCCAGGACGACGTCGACCACGACACCTGGTACCTCACGCTGAACGGCGTGCTCGCCAAGTCCAGCAACATCGGCACCATCCTGGCCACCGGCCAGCTCGGCAGGACCCAGCCGGAGGCCAACAAGGTCCTCTACTCCTACCTGCGCAAGTTCGGCATCGGCGAGCCGACCGGACTCGGCTTCCCCGGCGAGACCCGGGGCATCCTCGCACCCCCCGACAAGTGGTCCACCTCGCAGCAGTACACGATTCCTTTCGGCCAGGGCTTCTCCATCAACGCCGTGCAGGCGGCCTCCGTCTACTCCACGATCGCCAACGGCGGAGTGCGTGTGCAGCCGACGCTGGTGCGCGGGACCAAGGGGGCCGACGGCCGCTTCGCACCGGCCGACAAGCCCGAGAAGACGCGGGTCGTGAGCGCGAAGACGGCGAAGACGCTGGCGCACATGCTGGAGTCCGTGGTCGACGACGAGCAGGGCACCGGTGTCAAGGCGCGCATCCCCGGCTACCGCGTGGCGGGCAAGACCGGCACGGCCAACCGCGTGGATCCGGCCACCGGCAGATACCGCGGCTACACGTCCTCCTTCGCCGGGTTCGCGCCCGCCGACAACCCCCGCGTCACGGTCTACTGCGCGATCCAGAACGCCACCAAGGGCAGCTACTACGGAGGCCAGATCTGCGGCCCGATCTACAAGGAGGTCATGGAGTTCGCGCTGAAGACGCTCCAGGTGCCGCCGACCGGCGTGCAGGCCGCGAATCTGCCCGTCGACTTCAAGCCGTGACCGGAACAGAACGACCAGGAACCAGCCCGTGACAACGATCACTCCCGGCCTCGGGAACCACCCGTCGCACCGGCCCTCGTCCGCGCCGGACGGCGCTGTGCGCGATCCCCTTTTTAGCCCCACGGCGGGTACGCCCGGTACGCTCACCGCCGTGCCACACGCTGATCAGTCCCAAACCACCCAGAAGGGCGCTTCCGTGACATATCCGGGACCGCCGCGACCGGTTCAGGTCTCCGCCGCACCCCTCGCGGAGCTCGCCGATCAGCTGGGGGTCACCGCTCCGGACGGCGCCGCCGAGGTCACGGGCATCACCCATGACTCGCGCGCCGTGCGCCCCGGCGACCTGTACGCAGCCCTGCCCGGCGCCCGCACGCACGGCGCCGACTTCGTCACCCAGGCGGCGAGCCTGGGCGCGGTCGCCGTGCTCACCGACCCGTCCGGCGCCGAGCGCGCCGCCGCCACCGGCCTGCCGGTCCTGGCCGTGGACGACCCGCGCGGCCGGATGGGCGAGCTGGCGGCCACGATCTACGGCAGGCCCGGCCGCGACCTGCTCCAGATCGGCATCACCGGCACCTCCGGCAAGACCACCACCGCCTACCTCGTCGAGGGCGGCCTGAAGACCGTGAAGTCCACCGGACTGATCGGCACCGTCGAGATGCGCATCGGCGAGGAGCGCATCAAGTCCGAGCGCACCACCCCCGAGGCCACCGACCTTCAGGCCCTGTTCGCGGTCATGCGCGAGCGCGGGGTCGAGGCGGTCGCCATGGAGGTCTCCAGCCACGCCCTCGTGCTCGGCCGCGTCGACGGCTGCGTCTTCGACATCGCTGTCTTCA
The DNA here is from genome assembly GCF_044754605.1 of Streptomyces sp. NPDC093064. Taxonomy (NCBI): domain Bacteria; kingdom Bacillati; phylum Actinomycetota; class Actinomycetes; order Kitasatosporales; family Streptomycetaceae; genus Streptomyces; species Streptomyces sp. NPDC093064. The sequence continues at coordinate 121,591 of NZ_JBIVPK010000007.1, read as the reverse complement.
CCAACCTCAGCCCGGAACACATGGAGTTCCACTCCGACATGGAGGACTACTTCCGGGCCAAGGCGCAGCTGTTCACGCCGGAGCGCAGCAAGCTCGGCGTGGTCAACTTCGACGACGAGTACGGGCGCCGGCTGGCCGTGGAGGCCACGGTCCCGGTCGTCACCTTCTCCGCCGAGGGGCACCCCGACGCCGACTGGCGCGCGGAGGACGTCCAGGTCGGCCCGGTCGACTCCACCTTCACCGTGGTCGGCCCCGAGGGCCGCCGGATCGCCGCCAGGGCGCCGCTGCCGGGCCCGTTCAACGTCGCCAACACGCTGGCCGCCGTGGTCGCCCTGGCCGCCGCGGGCCTCGACCCGCAGTCCGCCGCCGACGGCATCGCCGCCGTTCCGGGCGTACCGGGCCGGCTGGAGCGCGTCGACGTCGGCCAGCCGTACCTCGCGGTCGTCGACTACGCGCACAAGACGGACGCCGTGGAGTCGGTCCTCAAGGCGCTGCGCAAGGTCACCAAGGGACGGCTGCACATCGTGCTCGGCTGCGGCGGGGACCGCGACCAGACCAAACGCGCGCCGATGGGCGCCGCCGCGGCCCGGCTCGCCGACACCGCCGTGCTGACCTCCGACAACCCCCGCTCCGAGGATCCCCTGGCGATCCTCGCCACCATGCTCGAGGGCGCGGCCTCGGTGCCCGCGCACGAGCGCGGCGAGGTGCTCCTCTTCGAGGAGCGGGCCGCCGCGATCGCCGCCGCCGTCGACCGCGCGCAGCCCGGGGACGCCGTGCTGGTCGCGGGCAAGGGCCACGAACAGGGCCAGGACATCGCCGGAGTGGTCCGTCCCTTCGACGACCGCCAGGTGCTTCGCGAAGCTATCCAGAAGACCCAGGGATGAACTTGTGATCGCCCTCTCCCTCGCCGAGATCGCAGCAGTCGTCGGCGGGCAGACGTACGACATACCGGATCCGTCCGCGGAGGTCACCGGGCCCGTGGTCCGGGACTCCCGCGAGGTGGTGCCCGGCAGCCTCTTCGTCGCCTTCGTCGGCGAGCGCGTGGACGGCCACGACTTCGCCGCGGCCGTCGTCGAGGCGGGCGCGGCCGCCGTGCTGGCGTCCCGCCCGGTCGGCGTGCCCGCGATCGTCGTCGAGGACGTGCAGGCCGCGCTCGGCGCCCTCGCCCGCCACGTCGTCGAACGGCTGGGCGCGACCCTCGTCGCCCTCACCGGCTCCGCGGGCAAGACCAGCACCAAGGACCTCATCGCCCAGGTGCTGCGGCGCAAGGCGCCGACCGTGTTCACGCCCGGCTCCCTCAACAACGAGATCGGGCTGCCGCTGACCGCGCTGAGCGCCACCGAGGAGACGAGGTTCCTCGTGCTGGAGATGGGCGCCCGCGGCATCGGCCACATCCGCTACCTGACCGAACTGACCCCGCCGAAGGTCGGCCTGGTGCTCAACGTCGGCACCGCCCACATCGGCGAGTTCGGCGGCCGTGAGCAGATCGCCCAGGCGAAGGGCGAGTTGGTGGAGAGCCTGCCGGCGGCCGAGGACGGCGGAACCGCGATCCTCAACGCCGACGACCCGTTGGTACGGGCCATGGCCTCCCGTACGAAGGCGAAGGTGATTCTTTTCGGAGAGTCCGGCGAAGCGGACGTACGCGCCGAGAACGTGAGACTCACGGACAGCGGGCAGCCCGCCTTCAGGCTTCACACACCCTCCGGTGCAAGCGATGTGACGATGCGCCTGTACGGTGAGCATCACGTGTCGAACGCGCTCGCCGCGGCCGCCGTCGCGCATGAGCTGGGCATGTCCGTAACTGAGATCGCCACCGCGCTCTCCGAGGCGGGCTCCCTCTCCCGCTGGCGGATGGAGGTCACCGAGCGCCCGGACGGCGTGACGGTCGTCAACGACGCCTACAACGCCAACCCCGAGTCCATGCGGGCCGCTCTGCGCGCGCTCGCGGCCATGGGCGGGGGACGGCGGACCTGGGCGGTGCTCGGCAAGATGGCCGAGCTCGGGGACGAGGCGCTCGCCGAGCACGACGCGGTCGGACGGCTCGCCGTCCGGCTCAACGTCAGCAAGCTCGTCGCGGTCGGGGGCAGGGAAGCGTCCTGGCTGCAACTGGGCGCATATAACGAGGGTTCGTGGGGTGAGGAGTCGGTGCACGTGTCCGACGCACAGGCGGCGATCGACCTGTTGCGCAGCGAGTTGCGCCCGGGGGACGTCGTCCTCGTGAAGGCGTCCCGTTCGGTCGGCCTCGAGAGCGTCGCCCAGGCGTTGCTCGAGACCGGTGCCGAGGGTGAGGTCGCCGCCCGATGATGAAGCAGATCCTGTTCGCGGGCGTCATCGGCCTCTTCCTGACGCTGGTCGGCACCCCGTTGCTGATCAAGCTCCTGGCCCGGAAGGGCTACGGCCAGTACATCCGCGACGACGGCCCGCGCGAGCACGCCAGCAAGCGCGGTACGCCGACCATGGGTGGCATCGCCTTCATCCTGGCCACGGTCGCCGCCTACTTCCTGTCCAAGGTGATCACCGGCTACACCCCGACCTACTCGGGCCTGCTGGTGCTCGGCCTGATGGTCGGCATGGGCCTGGTCGGATTCCTCGACGACTACATCAAGATCGTCAAGCGCCGTTCGCTGGGTCTGCGCGCCAAGGCGAAGATGACCGGCCAGCTGATCGTCGGCATCGCCTTCGCGGTGCTCGCGCTGCAGTTCTCCGACAACCGCGGCAACACCCCCGCCTCCACGAAGCTGTCGTTCATCACCGACTTCGGCTGGACGATCGGCCCGGTGCTGTTCGTGATCTGGGCGCTGTTCATGATCCTCGCGATGTCGAACGGCGTGAACCTCACCGACGGTCTGGACGGTCTGGCCACCGGCGCCTCCGTGCTCGTCTTCGGCGCCTACACGTTCATCGGCGTCTGGCAGTTCCAGGAGTCCTGTGCCAACGCGCAGACCCTGACCAACCCCAACGCCTGTTACGAGGTCCGCGATCCGCTCGACCTCGCGGTCGTGGCCTCCGCGCTGATGGGCGCCTGCCTGGGCTTCCTGTGGTGGAACACCTCGCCCGCCAAGATCTTCATGGGCGACACCGGTTCGCTCGCGCTCGGCGGTGTGCTCGCGGGCCTGGCGATCTGCTCCCGCACCGAGCTGCTGCTCGCGCTGCTGGGCGGCCTGTTCGTGCTCATCACCATGTCGGTGGTCATCCAGGTCGGCTCCTTCCGGCTCACCGGGAAGCGGGTCTTCCGGATGGCGCCGCTCCAGCACCACTTCGAACTCAAAGGCTGGTCCGAAGTGCTCGTCGTGGTCCGCTTCTGGATCATTCAGGGCATCTGTGTGATTGTCGGACTGGGCCTCTTCTATGCGGGATGGGCAGCGGACAAGTGACCGACTGGCAGGGTAGGAACGTCACCGTCGCGGGACTCGGCGTCTCCGGTGTCCCGGCGGCCAAGGTCCTGCACGGTCTCGGCGCGCACGTCACCGTCGTCAACGACGGCGACGACGAGCGCGCCCGGACCCAGGCGGCCGAGCTGGAGGCGCTCGGCGTGACCGTGCGCCTCGGTGACGGGGACACCCTGCCGGAGGGCACCGAGCTGATCGTCACCGCGCCCGGCTGGCGGCCGGACAAGCCGCTCTTCCGCGCCGCCGGGCAGGCCAGCGTACCCGTCTGGGGGGACGTCGAACTCGCCTGGCGGCTGCGCGGCCCCGACGCCGCCCCGTGGCTCGCCGTGACCGGCACCAACGGCAAGACCACCACCGTGCAGATGCTCGCCTCCATCCTGAAGGCGGCGGGCCTGCGCACGGCGGCCGTCGGCAACATCGGCGTCTCCCTGCTGGACGCGGTCCTCGGCGAGGAGCGCTACGACGTCCTTGCGGTGGAGCTGTCGAGCTACCAGCTGCACTGGGCGCCCTCGCTGCGCGCCCACTCCGCCGCCGTCCTCAACCTCGCCCCCGACCACCTCGACTGGCACGGCTCCATGGAGGCCTACGCCGCCGACAAGGGCCGTATCTACGAGGGCAACCGCGTCGCCTGCGTGTACAACGCCGCCGACAAGGCCACCGAGGACCTGGTGCGCGAGGCGGACGTCGAGGAGGGCTGCCGCGCCGTCGGGTTCACGCTCGGCACCCCCGGCCCCTCCCAACTCGGCGTCGTGGACGGCATCCTCGTCGACCGCGCCTTCGTCGAGAACCGGCACAAGAACGCCCAGGAGCTGGCCGAGGTCTCCGACGTCCACCCGCCCGCCCCGCACAACATCGCCAACGCCCTCGCCGCGGCGGCCCTGGCACGCGCCTTCGGCGTCCCGGCGCAGGCCGTCCGGGACGGCCTGCGGGCCTTCACCCCGGACGCCCACCGCATCGCGCACCTGGCCGACGTGGACGGCGTGGCCTACGTCGACGACTCCAAGGCCACCAACACTCACGCGGCTCAGGCCTCGTTGGCGGCGTACGAGTCGATCGTGTGGATCGCGGGCGGTCTGGCGAAGGGCGCGACCTTCGACGAGCTCGTCGCGAACTCGGCGAAGCGGCTGCGCGGTGCCGTCCTCATCGGAGCCGATCGCGCGCTCATCCGTGACGCCCTCGCGCGACACGCCCCGGAGGTACCCGTCGTCGACCTCGACCGGACCGACACTGGGGCGATGCTCCAGGCCGTCCAGGAGGCGCGGCGGCTCGCACGGCCCGGCGACACGGTACTGCTGGCCCCCGCCTGCGCCTCCATGGACATGTTCGCCAACTACAACAGGCGCGGCGAGGCGTTCGCGGAGGCCGTATCCGGACTCGGCGCCTGATCCCGGCCGCCCGCGCTGCCGGGCGACCTCGGGAGGGAGGCGTGGGACCCGTGAGCCGAGCCGGACTTGCGCGGCCGACGTACAGCGGAGGACCCGATGCCCGGTAGTCCCGGCAGCAGCCGTACCGGTCGCCCGCCCGTGCAGCGGACCGTCAAGCGCCCGACGGCCGACCGGACCCCCGGCCGGCGCTCCGCGGCGAGCCTGATCGATCGCGCGCGCAAGGCCTGGGACCGGCCGCTGACCGCCTACTACCTGCTCCTCGGCGCCAGTCTGCTGCTCACCGTGCTGGGGCTGGTGATGGTCTACTCGGCCTCCCAGATCACCGCGCTGCAGAAGGCACTGCCGGGCTCGTACTTCTTCCGCAAGCAGCTGCTCGCGGCCGCGATCGGCACCGGGCTGCTGCTGCTCGCCGCCCGGATGCCGGTCAGGCTGCACCGGGCGCTGTCCTACCCGATCCTGGCGGGCGCGGTGGTCCTGATGGCGCTGGTGCAGGTGCCGGGAATAGGGGTGGCGGTCAACGGCAACCAGAACTGGATCTCGCTCGGCGGCTCCTTCCAGATCCAGCCCAGCGAGATCGGCAAGCTGGCGCTGGTGCTGTGGGGCGCCGACCTGATCGCGCGCAAGCAGGACAAGCGGCTGCTGACCCAGTGGAAGCACATGCTGGTGCCGCTCGTCCCGGTCGCCTTCATGCTGCTCGGGCTGATCATGCTCGGCGGCGACATGGGAACCGCGATCATCCTCACCGCGATCCTGTTCGGCCTGCTGTGGCTGGCGGGGGCGCCCACCCGGCTCTTCGTGGGGGTGCTGTCGTTCGCCGGCGTGATCGGCTTCCTGCTGATCCAGATGAGCCCCAACCGCCTCGGCCGGTTCGCCTGCGTCGGCTCCAGCGACGCGACCAAGTGCTGGCAGGCGGTGCACGGCATCTACGCCCTGGCCTCCGGCGGACTGTTCGGATCCGGACTCGGTGCCAGCGTGGAGAAATGGGGCCAACTCCCCGAAGCCCACACCGACTTCATCTTCGCCGTCACCGGCGAGGAACTGGGTCTCGGGGGGACGCTGTCGGTGCTCGCCCTGTTCGCCGCTCTAGGCTATGCGGGCATCCGCGTGGCCGGACGCACGGAGGACCCCTTCGTGAGGTATGCCGCGGGAGGCGTGACCACCTGGATCACCGTGCAGGCGGTGATCAACATCGGTGCGGTGCTCGGTCTGCTGCCGATCGCCGGCGTCCCGCTCCCGCTGTTCTCCTACGGAGGATCCGCCCTGCTGCCGACCATGTTCGCCATCGGGCTGCTGATCGCGTTCGCGCGTGACGAACCCGCTGCGCGGGCGGCGCTTGCCATGCGGCAACCTCGCTTTGGTAGAAAGCGGGCAGGAGGCTCCGCGCCCGGCCGGAGATCCGACCGCGGATCCGGTCGCGAGCCTCGGAGATGGAACACGATGCGACGGCGTGCCTCGGCGGCGCGTCCGTCCGGAGAGCGGTGAATTTCGGTGCATGTCGTACTCGCCGGCGGAGGTACCGCGGGCCACATCGAGCCCGCGCTCGCCCTCGCGGACGCCCTGCGCAGGCAGGACCCGACCGTGGGGATCACGGCCCTGGGCACGGAGCGCGGCCTGGAGACCCGGCTCGTCCCCGAGCGGGGCTACGAGCTCGCGCTCATCCCGGCGGTGCCGCTGCCGCGCAAGCCCACCCCCGAGCTGATCACCGTCCCGGGCCGGCTGCGCGGCACGATCAAGGCGGCCGAGCAGATCCTGGAGCGCACCAAGGCGGACGCCGTGGTCGGATTCGGCGGCTACGTCGCCCTGCCCGGCTACCTGGCCGCCAAGCGGCTCGGTGTGCCCATCGTCATCCACGAGGCCAACGCCCGCCCGGGCCTGGCCAACAAGATCGGTTCGCGGTACGCCGCGCAGGTCGCCGTCTCCACGCCCGACAGCAAGCTGCGCGGCGCCCGTTACATCGGGATCCCGCTGCGCCGCGCCATCGCCACCCTGGACCGGGCGGCCGTGCGCCCCGAGGCCCGTGCGGCGTTCGGGCTCGACCCGAACCTGCCCACGCTGCTGGTCTCCGGCGGCTCCCAGGGCGCCCGCCGGCTCAACGAGGTGGTCCAGCAGGTCGCGCCCTGGATGCAGCAGGCGGGCATCCAGATCCTGCATGTGGTCGGCCCGAAGAACGAACTGCCCCAGGTACAGCAGATGCCGGGAATGCCGCCCTACATCCCGGTAAGTTACCTTGATCGGATGGACCTCGCGTACGCCGCGGCCGACATGATGCTCTGCCGCGCCGGCGCGATGACCGTCGCCGAACTCTCCGCCGTCGGGCTCCCGGCCGCCTACGTCCCGCTGCCCATCGGCAACGGTGAACAGCGGCTGAACGCCCAGCCGGTGGTCAAGGCCGGCGGCGGACTGCTGGTCGACGACGCGGAACTCACCCCCGAGTGGGTGCAGCAGAACCTCCTGCCCGTGCTCGCCGATCCGCACCGGCTGTACCAGATGTCCCGCGCCGCCGGGGAGTTCGGCCGCCGGGACGCCGACGAGTTGCTCGTCGGCATGGTGTACGAGGCCATCGCCTCGCACCGTTAGGACCGTATGCACGAAAGGGCTTGAGAGCGTGGCCGGACCGGCGACCGCTGAGCGCGGTGAACGTCAGCAGGAGTCGTCGTCCGGCCCGCCTCTGGTCCACCGGCTGAGACGGATGAGCCCTCGTACGATCATCATCCTTTCGCTGGCCGTGATCTGCCTGGGCGCCGGCTCCCTGTGGGTGCTGTACGGCTCGCAGTGGACGCGCGTGGAGCACGTATCCGTCTCGGGTACCACGGTTCTGACACCCGCTCAGGTGAGCGGGGCCGCCAGGGTGCGGCTCGGAACGCAGTTGATTTCCGTCGACACCGATGCGGTCGAGGCCCGACTGCGCCGTGAATTGCCCCGAATTGACTCGGTTGACGTGGTGCGCTCGTGGCCGCACGGAATCGGGTTGAAAGTCGTCGAGCGCACTCCGGTCATGGTGGAGGAAAAGGGCGGAAAGTTCGTCGAAGTGGACGCGAAGGGTGTCCGGTTCGCCACGGTTTCGCAGGCACCGAAAGGCGTGCCCCTGCTGGAATTGTCGCTTTCCCGCTCGAGTACGGCCGCCGCGAGCCTGCGGCGCCTCGGCGAGGCCCGGCTGGTGCGCGAGGCCGTCGCGGTCGCCGGGCGGATTCCCACCGCGGTCGCCCGTGAGACCCGCGTCGTCAAGGTCCGTACCTACGACGACATCTCACTGGAGTTGAGCGGTGGCCGCACCGTCGCCTGGGGCAGCAGCGAGAACGGCCGGCTGAAGGCCCGCACCCTGACCGCGCTCATGAAAGCAGCGCCCGGAGCACGGCACTTCGACGTCCGGGTTCCCACCGCCCCGGCGTCTTCGGGGAGTTGACGCACATCAGTGCAGGCCAACACCCTGGTTGAGTGCCGCTATGGCTGATCACATAGGGTGAAAAGAAAAACGGGAGGTTCGGCGTGTTCGTTGAACGGGCGCCACTTGTCGACTTAGTGTCCTGTTCCGAAGACTTCAAGGAACAGACACACTGGTAACCCTAAACTTCAGGGTTAGGGTTCGGGTCGGCGTTCGGACCGTCCCATTCGGCATCAGTCGTCGGATCGCGGCAGGACCGCGAGGCGGCGACACGTAACTCGAGGCGAGAGGCCTTCGACGTGGCAGCACCGCAGAACTACCTCGCAGTCATCAAAGTCATCGGTGTCGGCGGCGGTGGTGTCAATGCCATCAACCGGATGATCGAGGTCGGTCTCAAGGGCGTCGAGTTCATCGCCATCAACACCGACGCGCAGGCGCTGTTGATGAGCGACGCCGACGTCAAGCTCGATGTCGGCCGCGAACTCACGCGCGGACTCGGCGCCGGGGCCAACCCGGCCGTCGGCCGCAAGGCCGCCGAGGACCACCGTGAGGAGATCGAGGAGGTCCTCAAGGGGGCCGACATGGTCTTCGTGACGGCCGGTGAGGGCGGCGGCACCGGTACCGGCGGCGCGCCCGTCGTGGCCAACATCGCGCGCTCGCTGGGTGCCCTCACCATCGGTGTGGTCACGCGCCCGTTCACCTTCGAGGGGCGGCGCCGGGCGAACCAGGCCGAGGACGGTATCGCCGAACTCCGCGAAGAGGTCGACACCCTCATCGTCATCCCCAACGACCGGCTGCTGTCCATCTCGGACCGCCAGGTCAGCGTGCTCGACGCGTTCAAGTCCGCGGACCAGGTGCTGCTGTCCGGTGTGCAGGGCATCACCGACCTGATCACCACCCCCGGCCTGATCAACCTCGACTTCGCCGACGTCAAGTCGGTCATGTCCGAGGCCGGCTCGGCGCTCATGGGCATCGGCTCGGCCCGCGGTGACGACCGCGCGGTGGCCGCGGCCGAGATGGCGATCTCCTCCCCGCTCCTCGAGGCCTCCATCGACGGCGCCCGGGGCGTGCTCCTGTCCATCTCCGGCGGTTCGGACCTCGGCCTGTTCGAGATCAACGAGGCCGCCCAACTGGTCAGCGAGGCAGCGCACCCCGAGGCCAACATCATCTTCGGCGCGGTCATCGACGACGCCCTCGGCGACGAGGTCCGGGTCACCGTGATCGCGGCCGGCTTCGACGGCGGCCAGCCGCCGGCCCGCCGGGACAACGTCCTCGGCTCGTCGTCCGCCCCGCCCGCGGCCCGCCGCGAGGAGCCGGCCCCGGTGCGTCAGCCCGAGAGCCGCCCGACCTTCGGCTCGCTCGGCAGCGTGACACCGAAGGAGGAGCCGGAGCCCGTCGCCCCCGAGCCGGTGCAGGACCTGCCGCCCGTGACCCCGCCCATCACGCCGTCGCCGCGCAGCTACTCCGACAGCGCGGCCGAGGAGCTGGACGTACCGGACTTCCTCAAGTGATAGGTCGGCACGACACCGTGAGCGGCGCACACTTCGCCTTCACCGACCGGTGGGGCGGGGTGAGCGCCGTTCCGTTCGAGGAGCTCAATCTCGGCGGCGCGGTTGGCGACGACCCCGGCGCGGTACGCGCCAACCGCGAACTGGCCGCCAAGTCCCTCGGACTCGACCCAGACCGGGTCGTCTGGATGAACCAGGTGCACGGCAACGACGTCGCCGAGGTCGACGGGCCGTGGACCACGCGGCTCACCCCGCCGGTCGACGGCCTGGTGACCGCGACCCGCGGGCTCGCCCTCGCCGTACTCACCGCCGACTGCGTTCCGGTGCTGCTCGCCGACCCGGTCGCCGGTGTGGTGGCCGCGGTCCACGCCGGGCGGCCCGGCATGGTCAAGGGGGTCGTCCCGGCCGCGGTCGACGCGATGGAGTCGCTCGGCGCCCGGCCCGACCGCATCACCGCCCGCACCGGACCCGCCGTGTGCGGCCGGTGCTATGAGGTGCCTGAGGCGATGCGCGCCGAGGTCGCCGCCGTCGAGCCGGCGGCGCACTCCGAGACGAGTTGGGGTACACCGGCCGTCGACGTGAGCGCCGGCGTGCACGCGCAGCTCGAGCGCCTCGGGGTGCACGACCGGGAGCAGTCGCCGGTGTGCACGCGGGAATCGGGCGATCACTTCTCGTACCGCCGCGACCGCACCACCGGTCGGCTCGCGGGCTATGTCTGGCTGGACTGATGGGGCATGACGGACCGTAGGAACGAACTCGCCGCAAACCTGGCGAAGGTGGAGCGGCGCATCGCCGCCGCGTGCGCGGCCGCGGGCCGGGCGCGGGAGGAGGTGACCCTCATCGTGGTCACCAAGACGTACCCGGCCTCGGATGTGCGGATCCTGTCGGAACTCGGTGTGCGCCACACCGCCGAGAACCGGGACCAGGAGGCGGCACCCAAGGCCGCCGAGTGTGCTGATTTGCCCCTGACGTGGCATTTTGTTGGTCAACTTCAGACCAATAAAGTGCGATCCGTGGTCGGTTACGCCGATGTCGTACAGTCGCTCGACCGTTCCCGGCTTGTCACCGCGCTCTCCAAGGAGGCCGTGCGAGCGGAGCGCGAGGTGGGCTGCCTCATCCAGGTGGCGCTGGACGCGGGGGAGAGCGGACGCGGGGAGCGCGGAGGCGTCGGGCCCGGCGGAATCGAAGAGTTGGCCGACCTCGTCGCCCGCTCCGAAGCACTGCGGCTCGACGGGCTGATGACCGTCGCCCCGCTGACCGGGGAGTACGCCGGCCGGCAACAGGCCGCGTTCGAGCGCCTCATGGATTTGTCGACCGACCTGCGCGCGGCCCATCCGGCTGCCACCATGGTCTCGGCAGGGATGAGTGGGGACCTCGAGCAGGCCGTGGCCGCCGGTGCGACACATGTGCGCGTCGGCAGCGCGGTACTCGGAGTCCGCCCCAGGCTCGGGTAACGTCGCCAAGAAGTCGGACCACAGCAGAAAATATGGTCAATATCGCCCAACGGGGCGCAACGACCTCGTGGATCGCGGGCACTTGGCGGTCGTCAGCGGATCCACCACAGAGCGGAGGACTCAGAGCATGGCCGGCGCGATGCGCAAGATGGCGGTCTACCTCGGCCTCGTGGAGGACGATGGGTACGACGGCCGGGGATTCGACCCCGATGACGACTTCGAGCCCGAGCTGGACCCGGAACCCGAGCGGGACCGCCGACGGCACGACCCACCGCACCAGTCGCATGGGGCACATCAGCCCCAAAGGGATGAACCGGTGCGAGTGGTGCAGCCTCCGGCGCCCCGCGAACCGGTGTCGCATTCCGCTTCGCTCCCGGCGGAATCCGGGCGTCCGGCGCGCATCGCACCCGTGGCGTCCATCACACAAGACCGCGCAAGCCTGGAGAAGAACGCACCGGTGATCATGCCCAAGGTCGTGTCGGAACGAGAGCCGTACCGGATCACCACACTTCACCCCCGGACCTACAACGAGGCCCGTACCATCGGGGAACACTTCCGTGAGGGCACCCCGGTGATCATGAATCTGACTGAGATGGATGACACAGACGCGAAGCGACTTGTCGACTTTGCCGCCGGTTTGGTGTTTGGTCTTCACGGCAGTATCGAGCGGGTGACGCAGAAGGTGTTCCTGTTGTCGCCTGCTAACGTCGATGTCACGGCGGAGGACAAGGCCCGCATCGCAGAGGGCGGGTTCTTCAACCAGAGCTGAGACGCACCACCGTAGAACTGGCACGGAACAGGGGAGAGGGAAGCACCGATCATGCGTGTGGCCATGGAGGTTCTTTACATCGCGCTGATGGTGTTCCTCATCGTGCTGATCTTTCGGCTGGTCATGGACTATGTGTTCCAGTTCGCCCGCTCATGGCAACCCGGCAAGGCGATGGTGGTCGTTCTGGAGGCCACCTACACTGTCACCGATCCACCGTTGAAGCTTCTGCGGCGGTTCATCCCGCCGCTGCGTCTCGGGGGCGTGGCGCTCGACCTGTCCTTCTTCGTACTGATGATCATCGTCTACATCCTGATCTCCATCGTGGGGAACTTCGCGAGGTGACTGTGGACGATACGGTCTTGCCGACTGCCGATGACTACGTTGAGGTGAAGAGATGCCGTTGACCCCCGAGGACGTGCGGAACAAGCAGTTCACGACCGTCCGCCTCCGAGAAGGCTATGACGAGGACGAGGTCGATGCCTTCCTCGACGAGGTCGAAGCCGAGCTGACCCGACTGCTCCGTGAGAACGAGGACCTGCGCGCCAAACTGGCCGCGGCCACGCGCGCTGCTGCCCAGAACCAGCAGAACATGCGCAAGCCTCCGGAGGACCAGCAACCACCGCATCCTCAGCAGCAGGGGATGCGAGGACCGGGCGCTCCGGTGCCCGCCGGGATATCGGGCCCGCCGCAGCAGCAGATGGGTGGCCCCATGGGTGGTCCGCCCCAGCTGCCCAGCGGTGCTCCGCAGCTGCCCGCCGGCCCGGGTGGCCAGGGCCCCCAGGGTCCCGGCCCCGGCCCCGGCCAGATGAGTCCTGGACCGATGGGTCAGGGTCCTATGGGTCAGGGTCCTATGGGTCAGGGTCCTATGGGTCAGGGTCCTATGGGTCAGGGCCCTATGGGTCAGGGTCAGATGCCTGGTCAGATGCAGGGCCAGATGGGTCCCGGCCCGATGGGCGGCGGCCCCGGTCCCATGGGTGGCGGCCCCGGCCCGATGGGTCAGGGTCCCGGTGGCGACAGCGCCGCGCGCGTCCTGTCGCTGGCCCAGCAGACCGCCGACCAGGCGATCGCCGAGGCCCGTTCCGAGGCCAACAAGATCGTCGGCGAGGCGCGTTCGCGTGCCGAGGGTCTGGAGCGTGACGCCCGTGCCAAGGCCGACGCCCTGGAGCGGGACGCGCAGGAGAAGCACCGCGTCGCGATGGGCTCCCTGGAGTCCGCTCGCGCCACGCTGGAGCGCAAGGTCGAGGACCTGCGCGGCTTCGAGCGCGAGTACCGCACGCGCCTGAAGTCGTACCTGGAGTCGCAGCTGCGTCAGCTGGAGACCCAGGCCGACGACTCCCTCGCCCCGCCGCGCACGCCTGCGGCCCCGTCCCTCCCGCCGTCCCCGGCGCCCTCCATGGCCCCGGCCGGCGCGAGCGCCCCGTCGTACGGCGGCGGCCAGCCGATGGGCGGTGCGCCCGGCTCGTCCGGTCCGTCCTACGGCGGTCAGCAGCAGATGGCCCCGGCGATGACCCAGCCGATGGCCCCGGTGCGTCCGCAGGGTCCGGCCCCGATGGGTCAGGCGCCCTCGCCCATGCGCGGCTTCCTGATCGACGAGGACGACAACTGAGAGAACCCTGAAGGGTTCTGGTGACTAGGCATCGGCAGCCTGAGAGAACGGCCCCGGAGGGACATCCCTCCGGGGCCGTTCTCGTATGCCGGGGCCGCGTGCCCGCTGCCCCACCGGGCGCTACGCCCCGTCAAGCCGCGCGGGGAGCCCGCCGGTTCGTGGCCGGGCGGGCTCCCCGCCGGGACGGGGGACGGGCACCCTCGGGCGTCGTCCCCCGGTGGGTCATGCCTTGCGGAGGCGGAAGACCAGGGACAGGCCCTCGTCGGTGAAGGCCTCGCCGTAGGTGCCGTCCGCCTCGCCCTGGGCGAAGTCCGTCGCCAGGACCTCCTCGGCGATCAGCGACGCGTGCTCGCTCAGGGCGGCGATGGTCGCCGGGTCCGTCGCGGTCCAGCGCAGCGCGATCCGGTCGGCCACGTCGAGGCCGCTGTTCTTGCGGGCCTCCTGGATCAGCCGGATCGCGTCCCGGGCCAGGCCCGCACGGCGCAACTCCTCCGTGATCTCCAGGTCCAGGGCGACCGTGGCGCCGGAGTCGGACGCCACCGACCAGCCCTCGCGCGGGGTCTCGGTGATGATCACCTCGTCCGGCGCGAGCGTCACCGTCTCGCCGTCGACCTCCACCGACGCCGTGCCCTCGCGCAGCGCCAGCGACAGCGCCGCCGCGTCCGCGCCCGCGATGGCCTTGGCGACGTCCTGCACCCGCTTGCCGAACCGCTTGCCCAGCGCACGGAAGTTGGCCTTGGCGGTGGTGTCCACCAGGGACCCGCCGACCTCGCTCAGCGACGCCAGGGAGGAGACGTTCAGCTCTTCCGTGATCTGCGTGTGCAGCTCCCGGTCCAGGGACTCGAAGCCGGCCGCCGCGACCAGCGCCCGGGACAGCGGCTGGCGGGTCTTGACGCCCGACTCCGCGCGCGTGGCACGGCCCAGCTCCACCAGGCGGCGCACCAGCACCATCTGCTTCGACAGCTCCGGGTCGATCGCCGGCAGGTCCGGCTCCGGCCAGGTGGCCAGGTGCACCGACTCCGGGGCGCCCGGGGTCACCGGCACGACCAGGTCCTGCCAGACCCGCTCGGCGATGAACGGGGTGATCGGCGCCATCAGCCTGGTCACCGTCTCCAGCACCTCGTGCAGCGTGCGCAGCGCGGCCTTGTCGCCCTGCCAGAACCGGCGGCGCGAGCGGCGGACGTACCAGTTCGACAGGTCGTCGACGAACGCCGACAGCAGCTTGCCGGCGCGCTGGGTGTCGTACGCCTCCAGGGCCTGCGTGACCTGGTCGGTCAGCGCGTGCAGCTCACTGAGCAGCCAGCGGTCGAGCAGCGGGCGGTCGGCCGGGGCCGGGTCGGCGGCGGTGGGCGCCCAGGCGGACGTACGGGCGTACAGGGCCTGGAAGGCGACCGTGTTCCAGTAGGTCAGCAGCGTCTTGCGGACGACCTCCTGGATGGTGCCGTGGCCCACCCGGCGGGCCGCCCACGGCGAGCCGCCGGCCGCCATGAACCAGCGCACCGCGTCCGCGCCGTGCTGGTCCATGAGCGGGATCGGCTGGAGGATGTTGCCCAGGTGCTTGGACATCTTCCGGCCGTCCTCGGCGAGGATGTGACCGAGGCACACGACGTTCTCGTACGACGACTTGTCGAAGACCAGCGTGCCGACCGCCATCAGCGTGTAGAACCAGCCGCGGGTCTGGTCGATCGCCTCGGAGATGAACTGCGCCGGGTACCGGCTCTCGAACAGCTCCTTGTTCTTGTACGGGTAGCCCCACTGCGCGAACGGCATCGAACCCGAGTCGTACCAGGCGTCGATGACCTCGGGCACGCGCGTGGCCGTCTTCTCGCACTGCGGGCACGGGAAGACGACGTCGTCGATGAACGGGCGGTGCGGGTCGAGGTCCGACTGGTCGGTGCCGGTCAGCCCGGTCAGCTCCGCGCGGGAGCCGACACAGGTGAGGTGGCCGTCCTCGCAGCGCCAGATGGGCAGCGGGGTGCCCCAGTAGCGGTTGCGGGACAGCGCCCAGTCGATGTTGTTGTTCAGCCAGTCGCCGTACCGGCCGTGCTTGACGCTCGAAGGGAACCAGTTGGTCTTCTCGTTCTCCTCGAGCAGCCGGTCCTTGATCGCGGTGGTGCGGATGTACCAGGACGGCTGCGCGTAGTACAGCAGCGCGGTGTGGCAGCGCCAGCAGTGCGGGTAGCTGTGCTCGTACGGCACGTGCCTGAAGAGCAGGCCGCGCTCGCCGAGGTCCTCGGTGAGCTTCTCGTCCGCCTTCTTGAAGAACACGCCGCCGACCAGCGGGACGTCCTCCTCGAACGTGCCGTCCGGGCGGACGGGGTTGACCACCGGCAGGCCGTAGGACCGGCAGACCTTCAGGTCGTCCTCACCGAACGCGGGGGACTGGTGGACCAGACCCGTGCCGTCCTCGGTGGTGACGTACTCGGCGTTGACCACGTAGTGCGCCGGCTCCGTGAACTCCACGAGCTCGAACGGGCGTTGGTACGTCCAGCGCTCCATCTCGGCGCCGGTGAAGGTCTCGCCCGTGGTCTCCCAGCCCTCGCCGAGCGCCTTGTCGACGAGCGGTTCGGCGACGACGAGCTTCTCTTCACCGTTCGTCGCGACGACGTAGGTCACCTCGGGGTGCGCGGCGACCGCCGTGTTGGACACCAGGGTCCAGGGGGTCGTCGTCCACACCAGGAGCGAGGCCTGGCCGGCGAGCGGACCGGAGGTGAGCGGGAAGCGGACGTAGACGGAGGGGTCGACGACCGTCTCGTAGCCCTGGGCCAGCTCGTGGTCCGACAGGCCCGTGCCGCAGCGCGGGCACCAGGGGGCGACCCGGTGGTCCTGGACCAGCAGGCCCTTGTTGAAGATCTCCTTCAGCGACCACCAGACGGACTCGATGTACTCGGGCTCCATGGTGACGTACGCCTCGTCGAGGTCGACCCAGTAGCCCATGCGGGTGGTCAGCTCGGAGAACGCGTCGGTGTGGCGGAGCACGGACTCGCGGCACTTGTCGTTGAACTCGGCGATGCCGTACGCCTCGATGTCCTTCTTGCCGCTGAAGCCGAGCTCCTTCTCGACCGCCAGCTCCACCGGGAGGCCGTGGCAGTCCCAGCCGGCCTTGCGGGCCACGTGGTAGCCGCGCATCGTGCGGAAGCGGGGGAAGACGTCCTTGAAGACGCGTGCCTCGATGTGGTGGGCGCCCGGCATGCCGTTGGCGGTGGGCGGGCCCTCGTAGAACACCCACTCGGGGCGGCCCTCGGACTGCTCCAGGCTCTTGGCGAAGATCTTCTGCTCGCGCCAGAAGTCGAGCACGGCGTGCTCGAGGGCGGGCAGGTCGACCTGCGCGGGCACCTGGCGGTACTGCGGCTGCGTATTCAACGAGCTTCCTCCGGCGGATGTGCTGCCTTCCGTCGGAGGGACGAGAGCCTTTGAGCTGTCCACGCCGTGTGCGGCGCGCTCCCGCGGTACCACCCTCCTTGGCTCACCGGTGCGCCGTACGCTCCGACGAGCCCCCTCATTGGGGTCGCGATGCCGGTTCTACCGGCCCCTGGCTCCGTGCTGGGGCGTTCTTCCGGCGGCTCCGGGGTGATCTTCACGTCGCGCTCGCCCCCGGGCTCACACCGTCCCCGGGTCGCTCTGGGCTGCTGACGCCGCTACTCGTCCCCATCCACGCTTTTCGCTTCGCCCAGTGTACGGCGCCCCGGCGACCGGGGCCGACCCGATTTCCGCCCCGGGGGGTGACCCGGATGGCGCGACGGTGCCGTTCGGATCGTAGGACGTGCGGCTGGTCGGATTACGTGGCGGCGAGCTGGGCACAACGCATGCATGCCGGCCGCGCGATCCGCGCGAGGCGGGCGAATCGGGCGGCGTGCCCCGTTGCCGCGGGACTCGAGTCGATTTATCGTCCCAGCACGATTCGCGAGCAAGATCACAGTATGTGAAGGGGCCGCGGCCATGGTGGCGAAGAAGACCGCCGAGCAGTCGGCGTCCGGCAGGTCCCGGGGCACCATCCCCGATGCCGCCGGTGGCGCGGCCAGGAAGACCACCCGAGCGGCGGCCAGGGCATCAGGCACGGTCGCGAAGGAGGCGGTGGCCATGAAGGACAGGGTCACGCCGAAGCAGACGGCCAAGGCCGGACCGGCGACGGGACGCGGGCGCAGGGGCCCGACGGCCAGGACGAACGCGGCCAAGCCGGCCGCGGCCGTGCCGAGCCGGTCCCGGCCGGCCGAGACCGGGGCGGCCGGGGAGCAACCGGCTGCCGCGAGGTCGGGCGAGGAGCGGAAGGACACCGCGTCGGAGGCTGCGGGGGAGAGGCCGGCGGCGCTTCCGGAATCCGCCCAGGCGGCTCCCGCGAAGAGCGCGCGGAAGACGACGGCGAGGAGGGCGGCCGCGAAGAAGCCCGTGGCGGGCAAGTCCCGGCCGGAGACGGCGCCTGGGAAGAGGCCCGGCGCCGAGGAGCCCGGCTCCAAGGGCGCCGCGGCGAAGAAGTCCCCGAGCAAGCGGGCCACGGCGAGGAAGACCGCCGCCGAAGCTCCGGACGTGGGGGAGAAGGCCGCCGAGGGCCTCGGCACGGCGGAGGCCGCCGACAGGGGTGCCCGTGCCGGTCGGACGACCATGAAGAAGGCGCCCGCCGAGCGGCCGGGTGCCGGGGCGGCGGCCGGCGGGGAAGCGGGCGCCGAGGAGACGACCGCCGGGCATGCCGTGGGCGGGCACGCAGGCGGCGGGAGCGCGGGTACCCACAGCGTTGCCGCCGAGAAGGCGGGTGGAAAGGGCTCTCGTGGGAGGGCGGGCGCCGCAGGCCGGGACGCTGTGGCCCGGGATGTGGGCGTGCGGGAGCGGGCCGTAGGTGACGGGCAGGGTGCCGGCGAGGGCTCGGTGCAGGAGACGGTCGGGGCGGGGGCTGGTGGCCGGAGCGCCGCTGCCCACAGCGTTGCCGCCGAGAAGGCGGGTGGAAAGGGCTCTCACGGGAGGGCGGCGGCCGGGGAGGTGGATGCGCGGGAGCGGTCCGTTGGTGACGGGGCGGGTGTCGGTGAGGGCTCGGCGGGGACGGGCAGGCGGAGGAAGGCCGGCAGGAGGACGGCCGCGGGGACGGTCCCCGACCGGGGCGGCGGGGCGGATACGGGGACCCAGGGAGATGGGGACGGTGCGGGTCGCGTGGCGGCTCCTGGTGTCTCCGGGACGGGTGGGGGCAGGAAGAGGACGGCCAAGAAGGTGGGCGCGGCGCGGGCCGCGAAGCAGACGGGAGCCACGACAGTGGTTGCGAAGAAGACTCCTGGCACGGCCGCGGCGGCGAAGACCGCCGTGCCCAAGGCGCGCATCGCCGCGGCGGTGGAACCGGGCGACCTCCCGGTGCGACCGGGTGAGGATCCCTGGACCCCGGAGGAGGTCTCGGAGGCCCGCGCGGAGCTGGAGTCCGAGATGGAGCGGCTGAGCACCGAGATCACCTCGTCCGAGGAGTCCCTCGCGGGCCTGATGCGGGACTCCGGCGACGGCGCGGGCGACGACGAGGCGGACACCGGCAGCAAGAACATCACGCGCGAGCACGAGATGGCGCTGGCCGCCAACGCGCGCGAGATGCTCACCCAGACCGAGCGCGCCCTGCAACGGCTCGACGCGGGCACCTACGGCCTGTGCGAGAACTGCGGCGACCCCATCGGCAAGGCACGCATGCAGGCCTTCCCGCGCGCCACCCTGTGCGTGGCGTGCAAGCAGAAGCAGGAACGCCGGTACTGAACCGGGTGCGAGGCGTGCCGTAGTCTCGTCCTCAGTCAGGTACCTAGGTCAAGGGACTCACGTGGCAGAGGCGGAGCGCATCATCGGTACGCCGGACACTCCGGACGCGGCGGGAGCGGGGCGGCAGCGCCCCGGAGGGAACGCCGGGCGGGGCGGCCCGTCCGGCGCCGAAGGGGCACAGGCCCCGGCCGGCGGGTCCGGCACCGACGGCACGGCGGCGGGCGCGGACGGGACGAGCGGGACGCAGGCCGGCGCGGACGGACGGGCATCCGCCGCCGAGCGGCCCCGCGGCCGGCGCCGGATCGCCGTGCTGTTCACGGTTGCGGCCATCGCCTACGCCCTCGATCTGGCCAGCAAGATGCTCGTGGTGGCCAAGCTGGAGCACCGCCCGCCGATCCAGCTCATCGGCGACTGGCTGCAACTGGAGGCGATCCGCAACGCGGGCGCGGCCTTCGGCTTCGGCGAGGCCTTCACCGTGATCTTCACGGTCATCGCGGCCGCCGTGATCGTGGTGATCACCCGCCTCGCGCGCAAGCTCTACAGCCTGCCCTGGGCCATCGCGCTCGGCCTGCTGCTCGGCGGTGCGCTGGGCAACCTCACCGACCGCCTCTTCCGCGCGCCGGGCGTCTTCGAGGGCGCCGTCGTCGACTTCATCTCGCCCAAGCACTTCGCCGTGTTCAACCTCGCCGACTCGGCGATCGTGTGCGGTGGCTTCCTGATCGTGCTGCTCTCCTTCCGCGGCCTGGACCCGGACGGAACCGTCCACAAGGACTGAGCCCGGGACGGGACCGCCGGACCGGTCCGGCATACTCGACGGGTGAGCACGTTTCCCGAGATCCGTACCCTGCCCGTGCCCGAAGGCCTGGAGGGCGAGCGCGTCGACGCCGCCATCTCCCGGATGTTCGGCTTCTCCCGTACGAAGGCGGCGGAGCTGGCCGCCGCGGGCAAGGTGCTGGTCGACGGCACGGTGGCCGCCAAGTCCGAGCGGGTGCGCGGCGGTGCCTGGCTCGAGGTCGAGATGCCGCAGGCACCCGCACCCGTGCAGGTGGTCGCCGAGCCGGTCGAGGGCATGGAGATCGTGCACGACGACGATGACGTGGTCGTGATCGTCAAGCCGGTCGGCGTCGCCGCGCACCCCAGCCCCGGCTGGTCCGGCCCGACCGTGATCGGCGGCCTCGCGGCGGCCGGCTACCGCATCTCCACCTCCGGCGCCGCCGAGCGCCAGGGCATCGTGCACCGCCTCGACGTCGGCACCTCGGGCCTGATGGTGGTCGCCAAGTCCGAGTACGCGTACACGTCGCTCAAGCGCCAGTTCAAGGAGCGCACGGTCGACAAGCGCTACCACACCCTGGTCCAGGGCCACCCCGACCCGACCAGCGGCACCATCGACGCGCCCATCGGCCGGCACCCGAACCACGACTACAAGTGGGCGGTCACCGCCGACGGCAAGCCCTCCGTCACGCACTACGACCTGATCGAGGCGTTCCGCGCCGCCTCCCTGCTCGACGTCAAGCTGGAGACCGGGCGCACCCACCAGATCCGCGTCCACATGGCCGCCCACCGCCACCCCTGCGTCGGCGACCTGACCTACGGCGCCGACCCCACCCTCGCCAAGCGGCTGAGGCTGACCCGCCAGTGGCTGCACGCGGTGCGGCTCGGCTTCGAGCACCCCGGCGACGGCCAGTGGGTGGAGTTCGCCAGCGACTACCCCGAGGACCTCCAGAAGGCCCTGGACCAGGTCCGCGAGGAGACGTACGCATGAGCCTGCCGTACGACGTGCGTGTCGCCGAGGACCCCGCCGACCGCGAGGCCTGCTTCGCGGTGCGCAAGGAGGTCTTCGTCGTGGAGCAGGGCGTTCCGCAGGACATCGAGTACGACGAGTACGACGCCCTCGCGGTGCACGTGCTGGCGGTCCGTGAGGACGGCGTGCCGCTCGGCACCGGGCGGCTGCTGTACGGCGCGGAGGCCGCCGCGAAGACCGGTGGCGACCCGGCGGTCGGCTCCCTGGGGCGGCTCGCCGTCACCGGGGACGCGCGCGGGCTGGGCGTCGGCGCGGCCCTGGTGCGCGCCATCGAGGACGCGGCACGCGCGCGCGGCCTCTCGGCGGTGGACCTGCACGCGCAGAGCCACGCGCTCGGCTTCTACGAGCGGCTGGGATACGAGGCGTACGGACCGGAGTTCCCCGACGCGGGCATCCCGCACCGGGCGATGCGGCGCGCCCTGTAGTCCACGGGCGCGAAGCGGCCGGTGAGCGGGGTGGCGTGGCAGGCTTGAAGCCTGTCGTGTGAACGTCCGACGTCCCGGAGCGCTGAGCGTGGATCAGCTGGCCCTGCTGTTCGTCGTGTTGCTGGGGGCCGTGATCAGCGTCCCGGTCGGCGACCGGTTCGGGCTGCCCGCGCCGGTCCTGATGACCCTGCTCGGGATCGTCCTCGCGGTACTCGGCTTCGTGCCGAACGTCGACATCCCGCCCGCGCTGATCCTGCCCACCCTGCTGCCGCCGCTGCTCTACGCCGCCGTACGGCGCACCTCCTGGCGGCAGTTCACGGCGCACAAACGGCCGATCTTCCTGCTGGCCGTGGCGCTGGTGTTCGTCACCACCTTCTGTGTCGCCCTCGTCTCGCACGCCATCGTGCCGGGGCTGTCCGTCGCCGCCGCCGTGGCCCTCGGCGCGCTGGTCGCGCCGCCCGACCCGGTCGCGGCGACCGCGGTGGCCGGGCAGCTCGGGCTGCCGCGCCGCCTGGTGTCGATCCTGGAGGGCGAGGGGCTGTTCAACGACGTCACGGCCATCGTCCTCTACCACGTGGCGATCGCCGCCGCCGTGAGCGGGGAGTTCTCGGCCTGGCAGGCCGGGCTGGACCTGGTGCTGTCCGCGGTGGTGGCGGTGGCCGTGGGCCTGGCGCTCGGCTGGGGCACGAACAAGGTGCTGGACCTGCTGGGGGACCCGACCCTGCAGATCGGGCTGACGCTGCTCGTGCCGTACGCCTCCTACGTGCTGGCCGAGGAGTTGCACGGCTCCGGGGTCCTCGCCGTGCTCACCACCGCGCTGTTCCTGGCCGAGTACGCCTCCGACGCCGACGACGTGCTGACCCGGCTGGCCGGGCACACCGTCTGGGACGTCGTGGACACGCTCGTCACCGGGGTCGCGTTCGGGCTGATCGGCCTCGAACTGCACAACGCGCTGCGCACCGCCTCGGGCCGGTGGGGCGAGTTGCTGGGCTGGGCGGGCGCGGTCGTGGCCGTGGTGGTACTCGTACGGCTGGTGTGGCTGCTGCCGGCCACCTGGGTCACCAGACGGCTGCACGCGCTGCGGGACTACGAGGAGGACATTCCCATGACCTGGCGGGAGACCGTCGTCATGTGGTGGTCCGGGATGCGCGGTGTGGCCTCGGTGGCGCTCGCCCTGGCCATTCCGCTGAAGACGGACAGCGGCGCGCCCTTCCCCGACCGGGACGAGATCGTGTTCATCGCCTTCGGGGTGATCATGGCGACACTCGTGCTCCAGGGGCTCACGCTGCCGTGGCTGGTCAAACGGCTGGGAGTGCGGGCGGACACCGAGCGGGAGAAGGCGTTCGAGGAGGAGCTGGCGGCGCGGGCGGCGCGGGCGGCCAGGCGGCGGCTGCGGGAGATCGAGGCGGTCGAGGAACTGCCGGAGGAACTGTCCGAGCAGATGCTGCGGCGGGCCTTCGACATCGGGCTGCGGATCAGCCCGCAGTGGGGGGAGGAGGACCGCCGGGAGGGCCACGACAAGCGCGTACGGCGGCTGAAGCGGTTGCGGCGGATCCAGAGCGAGATGCTGAGCGCGGCGCGGCACGAGGTGCTGGCGGCGCGCCGGGAGCCGGGGGCCGACCCGGAGATCGTGGACCGGGTACTGCGCCACCTGGACGTACGCAGTCTGCGGTGAGCCGCGCTCGGCGTACGGGACCGGCCGGTGCCGTCTCGGTACGCTCGTGACCATGAGTCGCAACGTCGTCATCAGCGGGGGCGGAACGGGGATCGGACTCGCCGCGGCGCGGACCTTCGCGGCCGACGGGGACCGGGTGCTGCTGCTCGGACGGCGGGGCGAGGTGCTGCACAGGGCCGGGGTGCCGGGCGCGCTGACGTTCGCCGCGGACGTGGGCGACGTGGCCGGGGTGCGGTCGGTCGCCCGGTTCGTGGCCGACGAGCTCGGGGCGGTGGACGTGCTGATCCACAGCGCCGGAGGGTCGGGGCGGCTGGAGCCGCGGGTGGAGCGGGAGGATCCGCTCGACCTCGTGGCCGACAACTGGTTGGTCAACTTCCGGATCAACACCCTGACCGCCGTGCTGCTCACGGAGGCCCTCAAGGAGCGGCTCGCCGAACCGGGCGGCCGGGTGCTGTTCCTCAGCTCCATCGCCGCCTACCGGGGTTCGGGCAGCGGCGCCTACGCCGCATCCAAGGCCGCCCTGCACCCCTACGCCCACGACCTGGCCCGCCAGTTGGGCCCTCGCGGGATCACGGTGAACCTGGTCGCGCCCGGGTACGTCGAGGACACCGACTTCTTCGGCGACGCGATGGACGACGCCCGCCGCGAACGGCTCATCGCCGAGACCTCCACCGGCCGCCCCGGCACACCGGGCGACGTCGCGGCCACCCTCCACTGGCTCGCCTCCCCGTCCGCCGCCCACATCACCTCCCAGATCATCCAGGTGAACGGCGGCGCAGAACGCGGCCACTGAGCCCGCGGTACGGCCACGGCCCCGGGGGAGCACGCGACCCGGACGCCGGACCGGCCCACCCGGTCTGCGCGGGCCGGGAGGTCAGCCGGAGGCTGTTTGGGAATTGTTGAAGGTGGGGTGGGGCGTGCCGTCGTGGGGTGTGGCGTGGGCCGTGGTGACGCGGGGGAGGGCGTAGGGGTGGTGTTCGGAGAGCCAGCGGAGCATCTGCTCGCGGACCACGACCCGTACCGTCCAGATGTCGTTGGCGTCCTTCGCCGTCACCAGCGCCCGTACCTGCATCGTCGTCGGCGTCGTGTCCGTCACCACCAGGTTGTAGGTGCGGCCGTCCCAGGCCGGGCACTCGCGCAGGATGTCGCGCAGCTTCTCGCGCATCGCGTCCATCGGCGCGCGGTGGTCGAGGTGGAAGAAGACGGTGCCGGTCATCTGCGGGGTGCCGCGCGACCAGTTCTCGAACGGGTTGGACGTGAAGTACGACACCGGCATGGTGATCCGGCGCTCGTCCCAGGTCCGTACCGTCAGGAAGGTCAGCGTGATCTCCTCGACCGAGCCCCACTCGCCGTTGACGACCACGGTGTCGCCGATCCGCACCATGTCGCCGAAGGCGATCTGCAGCCCCGCGAACATGTTGCTCAGCGTGGACTGCGCGGCGACACCGGCGACGATGCCGAGGAGGCCGGCCGAGGCCAGCAGCGAGGCACCGGCCGCGCGCATCGCCGGGAAGGTCAGCAGCATCGAGGCCGCTGCCACCACGATGACCACCGCCGTGACCACCCGCATGATCAGCTCGACCTGGGTGCGCACCCGCCGCACCCGGGCCGGATCCCGGTGCGCCCGGGCGTTCGCGTAGTGCGTGTACGAGGTCTCGACGATGGCCCCCGCGATCCGGATCACCAGCCAGGCCGCCGAGCCGATCAGCACCAGGGTCAGCGTCCGTCCGACGCCGACCCGGTGCTGCTCCAGCAGCTGGGCCTGGTCGTAGGAGCCGCGCAGCAGGGCGGCGCACAGCACGAGCTGGTAGGGGACGCGGGCACGGCGCAGCAGGCCCCACAACGGTTTGTCGTGGTGCCGTTCGTCGGCCTTGCGCAGCAGCAGGTCGATGGCCCAGCCGATGACCAGTGTGAGGACGACCGAGCCGCCGACAACGATCAGAGGGCGGAGTACGTTCTCCATGCCTGCGAACCTAACCCGCGACGCGCGGTGTGAACATGTGTGGACGTGAAGATCGCAGGTAGGGCGGGGGGTGGTGTGACGAGACTCTCTTCGTGCGGACGCGCACCGCGGTGGGCCGACGCCGTCCTGCCCGGCTGGCACCATGGGCCCATGAACATCGTGCTCTTCCACTCGACCTACGGCCTCAGACCCGCGGTGCGCCAGGCCGCGGACCGGCTGCGTGCCGCCGGGCACGAGGTGTGGACGCCGGATCTCTTCGAGGGCCGTACGTTCGACACCGTCGAGGAGGGCAGGGCCTGCCAGGAATCGATCGGCAAGGACGAGCTGCTCAAGCGGGCCGTGCTGGCCGCGGCGCCCTACTCGGAGCGGGGCCTGGTCTACGCCGGGTTCTCGTTCGGGGCCGCCACCGCGCAGACGCTCGCCCTCGGCGACGACAAGGCCCGCGGACTGCTCCTGCTGCACGGCACCTCGGACATCGCGCCGAACGCGAGCGCCGAGGGCCTGCCCGTCCAGCTGCACGTGGCCGAGCCCGACCCGTTCGAGCCGGACGACTGGCTGAGCGCCTGGTACCTCCAGATGGGCCGGACCGGCGCCGACGTGGAGGTCTACCGCTACGCCGGGGCCGGTCACCTGTACACCGACCCCGACCTGCCGGACTACGACGAAGGGGCCGCCGAGGCCACCTGGCGGGTGGCGCTCGGCTTCCTCGCGGAGCTCGATGCCGACTAGGCCCTGTCGTCACATTCCCGCCTGCCCCGCGACGCCTGGCACGCACTCTCGCCACACCGGGCGAAAGCCCAAGTACGTCCAGTACGAGGACTTCCGCCCGGCACGCCGAGAGCACGCACCAGACGCCGCGGAGCCGCCCTTCGGGCAATGACGGGAATGTGACGACAGGACCTAGGGCCGCCGGCCAGGGCTGCCGACCAGGGCTCAGACCGGGTCGTAGGCACGCTCGACCTTCTGCGTGCCGCTGCGTGTGCGGTACGAACGGGTCCAGGCCGAGGTCGCGTTCGGGCTCGTGCGGTCGGACAGCACGTAGTAGTCCATCTGCGCGCGGTCGGCGGTCAGGTCCAGCACGCCGTAGCCGTGGCGGTCGGTGTCGACCCAGTGGACATGCCGGTTGGCGGCGCGGATCACCGGTGCGGCGATCGCCGAGACCGTGCCCTCGGGAACCTTGACGAAGTCGTCGAGGTTGTCGGAAGTCACCGAGGTGACCACGAACTCCGTGGCGGCGGACGCCGACAGCGGGTACGTTCCGGCGTCCACCGGGACGTCGTTGGCCCACGCCATGTGGATGTCGCCGGTCAGGAAGACGGTGTTGCGGATGGCGTTCGCGCGCAGATGGGCCAGCAGTTCGCGGCGGTCGTCGGTGTAGCCGTCCCACTGGTCGGTGTTGACGGCCAGGCCCTCCCGCGGCAGCCCGAGCAGCTCGGCCAGCGGCCTCAGCAGGTCCGCGGAGAGCGCGCCGATGGCGAACGGCGCGATCATCACCGAGTTGCCGACCAGCCGCCAGGTGGTGTTCGACGTCTTCAACCCGGTCTTGAGCCAGTCGAGTTGGGCGCGGCCGGTGATCGTGCGGTCCGGATTGTCGACCGAGCCGCTGCCCGTGGCGGCCTGCTGCGAGCGGAAGGAACGCAGGTCCAGCAGGGACAGATCGGCCAGCTTGCCGAAGCGCAGCCGCCGGTAGGTGGTGCCCTCGACCGCCGTACGCACCGGCATCCACTCGAAGTAGGCCTGCCGGGCGGCCGCCGCGCGGGCGGTCCAGGTCCCCTCGGCGC
This sequence comes from Streptomyces sp. NPDC093064, assembly GCF_044754605.1. NCBI lineage: Bacteria > Bacillati > Actinomycetota > Actinomycetes > Kitasatosporales > Streptomycetaceae > Streptomyces > Streptomyces sp. NPDC093064. The sequence goes on along the minus strand of NZ_JBIVPK010000007.1, from coordinate 94,735 downwards.
CCTCGGTGTGGTTGACCGCGCCGCCCGACCAGGCGTTGTCCGCGAACTCGTGGTCGTCCCAGATGGCGATGACCGGGGCGCTGTGGTGCAGCGCCCGCAGATCGGGGTCGGTCTTGTACGTCGCGTGCCGGGTGCGGTAGTCGGCGAGGGTGAGGATCTCGTGCGCGGGGACGTGCGGCCGCACCACCTTGCCGCGGGCCGCGAACTCCCCGGACTCGTACTCGTAGATGTAGTCGCCGAGGTGCAGCCAGGCGTCGAGGTCGCTACGGGCCGCGAGGTGGCGGTGGGCCGCGAAGTGGCCGGCCTCCCAGTTGGCGCAGGAGACCACGCCGAAGCGCAGGTTGGCGACGGCGGCGTCGGCGGCGGGCGCGGTGCGGGTGCGGGCGATGGGGGAGTCGGTGCCCCCGGCCGAGAAGCGGAACCAGTAGTCGGTGGCCGGGCGCAGCCCCCGGACGTCGGCCTTGACGGTGTGGTCGGAGGCGGCCGTCGCGGTGGTCGAGCCCTCGGCGACGACGTCGGTGAACCCCTTGTCCCTGGCCACCGCCCAGCGCACCTCGGTGTCCGGGCCGAGCCCGGAGCCGGGTGCCGCCTCGGGGACGGGGGTCACCCGGGTCCACAGCAGGATGCCGTCCGGTGGGGGTCCCCCCACGCCCTCAAGGCAGTGGGGGAGGATCGCCGGAGGCGACGCCGTGCAGGAAGGGGGGCGAACCGGTGGCGGCGCGTGCGGGCAGCGCGGCGGCGAGCGGGCCCGCCAGCACGGCGCCTGCCGCCGCGGCCTTGACGAACGTACGGCGGCGCGCGACGGGTGAGTCGGCGCTCTCGGGGTGGCTCTGTCGACTGGTCACGGGCGATCAGACCGGTAAGTGCGAAGAGCGGGCGAACCGGAAAAGGTTCGCCCGCTCTTCGCACGGGATTCAGGGCGGCGGCGGCGGTGCCGCCCGCCCGGGGATCAGCCCTTGAGGGCCGCGTCCACCGCCGCGTTGAACTCGTCCACCGTCATCGGCGGGTTCTGGGTGCCGGGCATGGTCACCTTCTTGCCGTCCATGACCAGGCTCGGGGTGCCGTCCACACCGTCCTTGTTGTTGTCGAAGGTCTTCGACATCGCGACCGCCCAGGCGTCGTACTTGCCGCTCTTGACGTCGTTGCGGAACGATGCGTTGCCCTTCAGGGCCGGCACGGTGTCCGCCACCTTGATGAGGTAGTCGTCGCTCTTGAACTTGTCGTCGGTCTCCTCCGGGTGCCACTTCTTCGAGTACAGAGCGGCCTTGTACTCGAGGAACGCCTCAGGGCTGACGTTGAGCGCGGCGCCCATGGCGCTCATCGAGTTCTTGGAGCCCTCGCCGTTGTCGTGGTTGTCGATGAAGGTGCCGCCGATGTACTGGAGCTTGAACTTGCCGTCGTCGACGTCCTTCTTGACGGTCGCGCCGACGGTCTCCTCGAACTGGCCGCAGATCGGGCAGCGCGGGTCCTCGTAGATCTTGAGGGTCTTCTGGGCCGAGCTCTTGCCGATGACCACGGTCGTGCCGTCGGTGCCGGTGGTGTTGGCCGGGGCGACGATCTTCTCGTCCTTCACGGCCTCCCAGTGGCTGGGCTTGTTGGCCTGGACGACGGCATAGCCGATACCGCCGGCCGCCGCCAGCACGACCACGACCGCGGCGGCCACGGTTATCTGCCGCTTGACCTTGGCCCGCTTGGCGTCGCGCTCGCGCTCGGCGCGCAGCCGCTCCCGGGCCGCCGTCTTCGCCGACTGGCTGTTCCGCTTGCTCATGATGGTGTTCTCCTGTGGGACGCGCAGCTCTCGTGCGCGGGGTGAGAGTGGAGGACTGGTCGTGCTCGGGGGCGCCCAGGGGTGTCGCTCAGACAAGAGCGAGGGCGTCCGGGCACGGCGGTCCGCGCCGTCCCAGGGAGTGCACGAGGATGCGGGCGCGTAGTGCGGCGATCCGCGGCGCGGGACGCGCCGGCCGGCCCACCGAGCGGGTGCCGCGTACCGTGACCGCCGCCACCGCGAGCAGCAGCGGCCGGAAGGTCGTGGCGGCCACCGCGTACAGCAGTTGGGCGAGTGCCCGCTCGCCGCGGCGCAGCCAGCCGGCCGCGACCAGGCCGACGCCGATGTGCGCGGCCAGCAGCAGCCAGGCCGTGGCCGGGTCGGCGTGTGCGAGCAGGGCGGTCAGCCGGCCGGTGTCGGTGCCGGTCATCTGGGCCAGCGGGGTGCCGACGTCGGTGTGCCCGCCGCACAGCACGTCGAAGCCGACCGAGCGCAGGGGCCCGGCGACCGGGCCGCCCGCGGGGCCGTAGCAGAGGTGCTGCCCGGTAGTGAAGACGGTGTCGGCGGCCAGCTCCAGCGGGACCAGCAGGGCGGCGATCCGCCCGAAGCCGCGCTCGCGGCCAGCGAGGGCGTAGGAGAGCAGAAACACGGCGGCCGCGACCGCGGCCACCGTGTTCAGCGGCAGCGGGACCCGTGACAGCAGCACGTGCGACGCGGTGCTGAGCGTCACGACCACGGCCGTGAACAGCGCCGCGCGCACGGCTCTGAGTTTGGTCCCGGATATGTCCATAGCGAGACAAGAGTCTGTCATGCGGGCCGGTAAGGGATCCCTAAAGGGTTCCTGTGTGCGGCCCATCCGTCACAGACCCGGAATCCCTCCGTTGCGGAGCAGGTCCACGAAGATGCGGTGGTCGTCACGCGCGCGTGCGCCGTAGGCGTGCGCGAAGTCGACGAGCAGCGGCGCGAAGCCCTCCTCGTCGCCCGCGATCGCCGCGTCGATGGCCCGCTCGGTGGAGAACGGCACCAGCGACTCGCCCGAGGTGTCGTCCGCCGCCGCGTGCATGGCGGCCGTGGCCCGGCCCAGGTCGGCGACCACCTGCGCGATCTCCTCCGGGTCGTCGATGTGGTCCCAGTCCAGGTCCACGGCGTACGGCGAGACCTCGGTGACCAGCCGGCCCGCGCCGTCCAGCTCGGTCCAGCCCAGCCACGGGTCGGTGTGCGCCTGGAGGGCGCGCCGGCAGACCACCGTGCGGTGGCCCTCGTGCCGGAAGTGGTCGTGGATCGCCTGGTCCGTGATGTGCCGGGCGGCCGCCGCGGTCCCGGCCCGCTGGATGGAGATCACCACGTCGTGCTCCAGGGCGTCGCTGTGGCCCTCCAGGAGGATGTCGTAGGACAGTCCCGCCGGGTCGATCCCGTGGCGGCCGACGACGTCCTTGACGCGGTAGGACTCCGGGCGGGCCAGCGACGCCTCCGGCAGGGTCTCCAGATAGCCGTCGAAGGCCGCGAGGACCTTGTAGCGGGTGGCGGCGTCCAGCTCGACCGCGCCACCGCCGGGCGCGAAGCGGCGCTCGAAGTCGCGGATCTCGGTCATCGACTCCAGCAGCCCGGCACGGGTCAGCGAACGGGCGTCACGCAGCGTGTCCAGAAGGGGGCCGTCGGCGGTGTCCAGCGTGAAGGGCGGCACCTCGTCGCTCTTGGCGCCGGTGGCCAGGGCGTGGATCCGGTCGCGGTAGGCGGTCGCGTAGAGCGTCACCAGCTCGGTGATCCGGTCGTCACTGAGCGCCTTGGCGTACCCGACGAGGGCGAGGGAGGCGGCGAACCGTTTGAGGTCCCAGGTGAAGGGGCCGACGTAGGCCTCGTCGAAGCCGGTGGCGCTGAAGACCAGCCGGCCGTCGGCGTCCATGTAGGTGCCGAAGCTCTCCGTGTGCAGGTCGCCGTGGATCCACACGCGCGAGGTGCGGTCGTCCAGGTAGGGTCCGCCGCGCCGGTCGGCGTCCAGGTCGTGGTGGAAGAGACAGGCCGTGCCCCGGTGGAACGCGAGGGCCGAGGCCGCCATCCTCCGCAGCCTCATGCCGTACGCGGCCGGATCGTCGGCCAGGAGCTCGCCGAAGGCGGTGTCGAGGACGGCGATGATCTCCTTGCCGCGCTGCTCGTCGCTGAGCTGGGGGACCGACATCGCGGAGTGCCTCCTGGTGCAGGTGGTGCATGACGAGTGGAGTGGGTCCGGCTCGGGCGTTCCACCACACCAACGTCCGGCGGTGCGGTGGAGTGCCCGTGCTGACCCGCCTGAAGGTACGGCGCAAACGCGGCCGCGTGTCAGTGCCGGGGCATAGACTTCGACGCTGTCCCCCGGACTGTCCGCAGCACGTCGTCTATGTTGTCCATGGAGGCCGAACCGTGTCGAAGCCGCCGTTCACGCACCTGCACGTCCACACCCAGTACTCGCTGCTGGACGGTGCCGCGCGGCTGAAGGACATGTTCAACGCCTGCAACGAGATGGGCATGACGCACATCGCCATGTCCGACCACGGCAACCTCCACGGGGCGTACGACTTCTTCCACTCCGCGAAGAAGGCCGGAGTCACCCCGATCATCGGGATCGAGGCGTATGTCGCCCCTGAGTCCCGGCGCAACAAGCGCAAGATCCTATGGGGTCAGCCGCACCAGAAGCGGGACGACATCTCCGGTTCCGGCGGTTACACCCACAAGACGATGTGGGCGGTGAACAGGACCGGCCTGCACAACATCTTCCGCCTCTCCTCGGACGCCTACGCCGAGGGCTGGCTCCAGAAGTGGCCCCGGATGGACAAGGAGACGATCGCCCAGTGGTCCGAGGGCATCGTCGCCTCCACCGGCTGCCCCTCCGGCGAGGTCCAGACCCGGCTGCGCCTCGGCCACTTCGACGAGGCCCTGAAGGCCGCCGCCGACTACCAGGACATCTTCGGCAAGGACCGCTACTTCCTGGAGCTGATGGACCACGGCATCGACATCGAGCGCAAGGTCCGCGACGGCCTGCTGGAGATCGGCAAGAAGCTCGGCATCCCGCCCCTGGTCACCAACGACTCGCACTACACCTACGCGCACGAGGCCGGCGCCCACGACGCCCTGCTGTGCATCCAGACCGGCAAGAACCTCTCCGACCCCGACCGCTTCAAGTTCGACGGCACCGGCTACTACCTGAAGTCCACCGAGGAGATGTACGCCATCGACTCCTCGGACGCCTGGCAGGAGGGCTGTGCCAACACGCTCCTGGTCGCCGAGATGGTCGACACCACCGGCATGTTCGAGAAGCGCGACCTCATGCCCAAGTTCGACATCCCCGAGGGCTACACCGAGGTCACCTGGTTCAAGGAGGAGGTCCACCGCGGCATGGAGCGCCGCTTCCCCGGCGGCATCCCCGACGACCGCCAGAAGCAGGTCGCGTACGAGATGGACGTCATCATCCAGATGGGGTTCCCGGGCTACTTCCTCGTGGTCGCCGACTTCATCATGTGGGCCAAGAACAACGGCATCGCGGTCGGCCCCGGCCGAGGCTCCGCGGCCGGCTCGATCGTCGCCTACGCGCTCGGCATCACCGACCTCGACCCGATCCCGCACGGTCTGATCTTCGAGCGGTTCCTCAACCCCGAGCGCATCTCGATGCCCGACGTCGACATCGACTTCGACGAGCGTCGGCGCGTCGAGGTGATCCGGTACGTGACCGAGAAGTACGGCGCCGACAAGGTCGCCATGATCGGCACCTACGGCACCATCAAGGCCAAGAACGCGATCAAGGACTCCGCGCGCGTACTGGGTTACCCGTACGCGATGGGCGACCGCATCACCAAGGCCATGCCCGCCGACGTCCTCGGCAAGGGCATCCCGCTGTCCGGCATCACCGACTCCGAGCACCCCCGCTACTCGGAGGCGGGCGAGGTCCGCTCGATGTACGAGAACGAGCCGGACGTGAAGAAGGTCATCGACACCGCGCGCGGTGTGGAGGGCCTGGTGCGGCAGATGGGCGTGCACGCGGCCGGCGTGATCATGTCCAGCGAGACCATCACCGAGCACGTCCCGGTCTGGGTGAGGCACACCGACGGCGTGACCATCACGCAGTGGGACTACCCGAGCTGCGAGTCGCTCGGCCTGCTGAAGATGGACTTCCTGGGCCTGCGCAACCTGACGATCATGGACGACGCCGTGAAGATGGTGAAGTCCAACAAGGGGATCGACATCGATCTCCTCAGCCTGGAGCTGGACGACCCCAAGACCTTCGAACTGCTCCAGCGCGGCGACACCCTCGGCGTCTTCCAGTTCGACGGCGGCCCGATGCGCTCCCTGCTGCGTCTGATGAAGCCGGACAACTTCGAGGACATCTCCGCCGTCTCGGCCCTGTACCGCCCGGGCCCGATGGGCATGAACTCCCACACCAACTACGCGCTGCGCAAGAACGGCCAGCAGGAGATCACGCCCATCCACCCGGAGCTGGAGGAGCCGCTCAAGGAGGTCCTGGACGTCACCTACGGCCTGATCGTCTACCAGGAGCAGGTGCAGAAGGCCGCCCAGATCGTCGCCGGCTACTCGCTCGGCGAGGCCGACGTGCTGCGGCGTGTGATGGGCAAGAAGAAGCCCGAGGAGCTGGCGAAGAACTTCACCATCTTCCAGGGCGGCGCCCGCAAGAAGGGCTTCAGCGACGAGGCCATCCAGGCCCTGTGGGACGTGCTGGTCCCCTTCGCCGGCTACGCGTTCAACAAGGCCCACTCCGCCGCGTACGGCCTGGTGTCGTACTGGACCGCCTATCTGAAGGCCAACCACCCCGCCGAGTACATGGCCGGCCTGCTGACCTCCGTCAAGGACGACAAGGACAAGTCGGCGGTCTACCTCAACGAGTGCCGCCGCATGGGCATCCGGGTGCTCCCGCCCAACGTCAACGAGTCCCAGTCGAACTTCGCCGCGCAGGGCGACGACGTGATCCTCTTCGGCCTGTCCGCCGTGCGCAACGTCGGCACCAACGTCGTCGAGTCCATCATCAAGTCCCGCAAGGCCAAGGGGAAGTACGCCTCGTTCCCCGACTACCTCGACAAGGTCGAGGCGGTGGTCTGCAACAAGCGCACCACGGAGTCGCTGATCAAGGCCGGCGCCTTCGACGAGATGGGGCACAGCCGCAAGGGCCTCACCGCGCAGTACGAGCCGATGATCGACAACGTGGTCGCGGTCAAGCGCAAGGAGGCCGAGGGCCAGTTCGACCTCTTCGGCGGGATGGGGGAGGAGACCAGTGGCGAGCCCGGCTTCGGTCTCGACGTGGAGTTCTCCGCCGACGAGTGGGACAAGACGTATCTGCTCGCCCAGGAGCGGGAGATGCTCGGCCTCTATGTCTCCGACCACCCGCTGTTCGGCCTGGAGCACGTGCTCGCGGACAAGGCGGACGCGGGTATCTCCCAGCTCACCGGCGGCGAGCACGCCGACGGCGCGGTCGTCACCATCGGCGGCATCATCTCCGGCCTCCAGCGCAAGATGACCAAGCAGGGCAACGCCTGGGCGATCGCCACCGTCGAGGACCTGGCGGGCTCCATCGAGTGCATGTTCTTCCCGGCGACCTACCAGCTGGTGTCGACCCAACTCGTCGAGGACGCCGTGGTGTTCGTCAAGGGTCGCCTCGACAAGCGGGAGGACGTGCCGCGCCTGGTGGCGATGGAGCTGATGATCCCCGACCTGTCGAACGCGGGGAGCAACGCACCGGTGATCCTCACCATCCCGGCACTGAAGGTGACCCCGCCCATGGTCAGCCGCCTCGGCGAGATCCTCAGCCACCACAAGGGCGACAGCGAGGTCCGCATCAAGCTCCAGGGGCCGAGCAAGACGACGGTGCTGCGCCTGGACCGGCACCGGGTCAAGCCGGATCCGGCGCTGTTCGGCGATCTGAAGGTCCTGCTCGGCCCGTCCTGCCTGGCCGGCTGACATGAACGAGGGGCGTACCCGTGCGCATCGGGTACGCCCCCTCGTCGATTACCGCGCTTTGTTCAACAGCCCATGGGGCGGACTCAGTTGTGGCCGAAGCGCTTCTGACGTCCCTTGCGGGCCATGGCAGTCGGACTTGTCTGCGGCCCGGGGGCATGATGCTCGGGCTGCGGCTCCGACGCGGAGTGCTCCGTCTCCTGCGGGCCGTTCGCGGCCACGGACGCCTTCTGCCGGCTGCGGTCCTGCTTGCGGTTCTTGGCCATGGTGATCAGCCTCCTGTGGGGGATCTAGGGGCCAGGGCCGGGACCAGATTCACATAGGCCGACAATGAACGCATGTTGGATAATTACCGTATGTAACACGGGGCGTCGGGGCGCGGGCGCCCGAAACGCCACGCCGAAGATCGAGTTCGGGCCGTTAACCCCGGCCGTGTCGGGCAGACTCGAAGCACATCCCGAAGCACACCCCGAAGCAACCTCCCGGAAAGAGGGTGGATCGCGTGGACCGCTGCATCGTCCTGGTGGACGCCGGGTATCTGCTGGGCGCCGCGGCCAGTCTCCTCGCCGGGGAGCCGTCGCGGTCGCGGATCACCGTCGACCACACCGCCCTTGTGCAGGGGCTGCGTGAACAGGCCGAGTCCGACACGGAGCGGCCCCTGCTCCGCATCTACTGGTTCGACGGCGCGCCCGACCGCGTACCGCAGCCCGAGCACCGCCGGCTGCGCGTGATGCCCCGGGTCACGGTCCGGCTCGGCGCGCTCACCCGCAGCGACGGACGCTGGGCGCAGAAGGGCGTGGACGCCGCGATGCACGCCGAGCTGACCGAGCTGGCCCGCAACCGCGCCTGCTCCGACGTCGTCCTCGTCACCGGCGACGGCGATCTGCTGCCCGGCATGATGGCCGCCAAGGAGCACGGCGTCGCCGTCCACCTGTGGGCGGTGCAGGCCGCCGACGGCGACTACAACCAGTCCGAGGACCTGGTCGCCGAGGCCGACGAGCGGCGTGTGCTGGACCGTACGTGGATCACCAAGGCCGTGCGCGCCAAGGAACTCGGCGGCATCTGCGCGCCACCGCCCGCGCCTCGCCCCGAGATCGCCGCGATCCTCTCCGCGCCGCTGCCCGAGTCCACGCTCACCCAGGCCGCCGAAGGCCCCGCCGAACAGCGGCAGCACCCGGCCGCCGCCGGGCGCGGCGGCACCGAGGAGCGGGTGCCCGCCGCCAAGGGCGTGCCCACCCCCAAGGACCTCGCCGCCCTGCGTGCCCCCGGCACCCCGCCCGCGCAGCACCCCTCCACGGCGACCCTGCGCTGGTCCTCGGACCGGGGCTGGGTGGACCGGCCGGGCCTGCCCGCCGAGCCCCCCGAGGCCGCCTCCATGCCGACGCTCGCCCAGCTGACGACGGCCGAGCAGCGGTGGGCGGACCGGGAGGAGGACATCACGACCGTCGGCGGCGACTCGTACGAGGTGGGACAGGTCTTCGCCCGGCGCTGGGTGGAGCGGCTGGGCGACCAGGCGCACCTTCAGAAACTGTCGTCGATGTACCCCCGGATCCCGCACCGCGTCGACGGCGAGCTGCTGCGCTACGCCGCCCGCTTCGGTCTGCTCGCGCACAAGGACGACCAGATCGACGAGCACGACCGGTACGCCATCCGGGCCGGGTTCTGGCGGGAGATCGACGTACGGACGTCCACCGAGCGCGCTCCCGTCGGCGACTGAACCGCGGACCGGGCCGGCTCGGGGCGCCCCGAGGGCGAGTGGGGCTCCGCGACCCCGTACCCTCGTCCCTTGTGAGTACGCGCACGGCACAGGCACTTCGGCCCGGGGACGACGTCGTGTGCGCGGTGCGCGGACTGACCCGGACCTACCCCGCGGTACGCGGCCGGCGCGGCGCTCCCGGGACGCCCGCCGTGCTGGCCACCGACGCGGTCGAGCTCGACGTCCGGCGCGGCGAGATCTTCGGGCTGCTCGGACCGAACGGCGCCGGCAAGTCCACCCTCGTACGCCAGCTCACCGGGCTGCTGCGCCCCGACAGCGGCACGGTCGAGATCCTCGGCCACGACATCGTGGCGCACCCCGAGCGGGCCGCGCGGATCCTCGCCTACCTCGGGCAGGAGTCCACCGCCCTGGACGAGCTGACCGTCTCGCTCGCCGCCGAGACCACCGGGCGGCTGCGCGGCCTGGACCTCAGGCGGGCCCGGGCCGAACGGGACGCCGTCCTCGACGAACTGGGTCTCGCGCCGATCGCCGGGCGCCCGCTGAAGAAGCTCTCCGGCGGCCAGCGGCGGCTCGCCTGCTTCGCGTCCGCGCTGGTCGGCCAGCGCCCGCTGCTGGTGCTCGACGAGCCGACCACCGGGATGGACCCGGTGGCCCGGCGGGCGGTGTGGTCCGCCGTCGACCGGCGGCGCGCCGAACGCGGCACTACCGTCGTGCTGGTCACCCACAACGTCATCGAGGCCGAGACGGTCCTGGACCGGGTCGCGGTCCTTGATCAGGGCCGGGTCATCGCCTGCGACACCCCGGCCCGGCTCAAGGAGCGGGTCTCCGGCGAGGTGCGGGTCGAGCTGGTGTGGCGGGAGCGGGCGCCCCTGGAGGTGGCGGAGGTCGCCGTGCTCAGGGAGCGGGCCGTGGAGTCGGGCCGCCGCTGGACGCTGCGGCTGGCGCCCGAGGAGGCCCGCGCCGCCGTCGCCACGGTCACCGGCGGGGCCGCCTTCGCCGCCCTGGACGACTTCACCCTGACCACGCCCAGCCTGGAGGACGTGTACCTGGCGCTGGGCGGCGCCGCCCGGCAGGGGCTGGTGAAGTCATGAGCCGCATGAACGGCATGAGCGCGGGGAGCGACGGATCCGCAGAGGACTACGCGGGCGCCGGGGGGAACCCGTCCGGTGCGGGAGACGCGAACGCGCCCGCCGCGTTCGCCGCCGCGGACAAGCGGGCCGCGTCGTTCGCTGCCGGAGGCAACCCGGCCGCTTGCGCTGCCGCAGGGAAAGGGAGCAGTTCGACGTGAGTGTCGTACCCGCCGGTGTGCTGCCGGGCGCGACGGCCGTGCAGGACGGCGGCGCCGGTGAGGCGGCCGTGCTCGGGCCGCGCGCGCGGCTGTGGCCGTCGCTGGCCGCCGTGTACCGGGCCCAGCTGTCCCGGGCGCGGGTGGCGCGGATCCCGCTGCTGTTCGTGGCGACCTTCCAGTCCGTCGGCATCATGATCATGATGCGGGGCGTGGTCAGCGGCGGGAGCGAGGCCCGGTTCGTGGTGTCCGGCGCCTCGGTCGTCGTCGTCGCCTACGTCGCCCTGAACCTGCTCACCCAGTACTTCGGGCAGCTGCGGGCCAGCGGCGGGCTCGACCACTACGCGACGCTGCCGGTGCCGCCCGCGGCCGTGGTGCTGGGCGCGGCGGCCGCGTACGCCTCCTTCACGGTGCCGGGCACGTTGGTGACCGCCGTGTTCGGGTGCGTGCTGTTCGGGCTGCCGCTCGGCAACCTGTGGGTGCTGGTGGTGGTGATCCCGCTCGCCGGTGCCGCGCTCTCCGGGCTCGGCGCGGCCTGCGGGCTACTCGCCCCGCGCCCGGAACTGGCCACCCTGCTGGGCCAGTTGGGCATGTCCGCGGCGCTGCTGCTCGGTGTGCTGCCGCCTGACCGCATGCCCGGGGCGGTACGGCTGCTGCGCAACCTGCTGCCGTCCACGTACGGCGTGGAGGCCTACGCGCACACCTTCGCGGCCCGTCCCGACTGGGCTCTGGTGGCCGGTGACATGGCCGTCTGCGCCGGGGTCGGGGTGGTCTCGCTGGCCGTCGCCACCTGGGCCTATCGCCGGGCCGCCGTCCGGTGACGCGGCCGTCTCCCGCAACTGGCACGATGACAAGGTGACCGCTCCGTTGACTCCGCCACCACCGCCGCACCGGCGCTCCTCACAGCATTCCGGGTCCTCAGAGTCGTCTGAGTCCTCCGGATCGGGATCCGGGCAGGCCCCGCAGCCGGGGCCGGTCTCGCCCCGGCAGTCCTGGCAGGTGCCGCCCGCCGGAGCCCGGCCGGTGAGCGCGTACGAACAGGACGGGCCCGGCTGGGCGGCCGAGATCCGGGAGGCCGTCGTCGTCATGGTCGCCGTGGCCCTCTGCGGAGTGCCGCTGGGACTGCTCTGGCTGCGGCTGGCGCCCCGGGTGCCGTTGATCGCCGATGTGTCCGGGAGCAACTGGGTCGTCTACCTCAAGGACACCGAGGGGGAGCAGGCGATCGGCGTCGACGGCACGTTCACGCTGCTGGCCCTGGCCTTCGGTGTGCTGAGCGCGGTGGTCGTCTTCCTGGTGCGGCGGCGCGGAGGCGTGCCGCTGGTGGTGTCCCTTTGCGTCGGAGGACTGCTCGGGTCGCTGCTGGCGTGGCGGCTCGGGGTGTGGCTCGGGCCCGAGCAGGACGTGGTCGCCCACGCCAAGGCCGTGGGCAAAGGGGTGACGTTCCCGGCGCCGCTGAAGCTCGAGGCCCTGGGGGCGCTGCTGGCCTGGTCGCTGGCCGCGCTGATCGTCCACCTGGGGCTGACGGCCCTGTTCGGGCCGCGGGACCCGGAGATGTACGGGCCTGCGGTGCACGGGGACGGGGCACACGGGCACGGTTCGCCCGGAGACGGTGCGCCTGGGCACGGTTCGCACGGAGACGGTTCGTACGGAGGGTCCTCGGCGCCCTAGCCGGTCAGAGTCTGTCCGGCGGACGGGGTGTGGCGCGGACGCGGGGGCCGGCAGGACGGGCCACGGCCCGGTCTCGCCCGCCGGCAGCCGTCATGGGCGGCGCGCGGGCGCGGGCCCGTCAGCCGCGACCGATCGGGGCGAGAGTCGCGTTCGTGAGGTCCACCAGGTCGCCCGGGGACAGTTCCACCTCCAGGCCGCGGCGGCCCGCCGAGACGCAGATGGTGGCGTGGGCCGGGGCCGAGTCGTCCAGGACCGTGGGGAGCCTCTTGCGCTGGCCGAGCGGGGAGATGCCGCCGCGGACATAGCCGGTGGTGCGTTCCGCGAGGGCCGGGTCGGCCATGGCCGCCCGCTTGCCGCCGACCGCGGCCGCCAGGGCTTTGAGGTCCAGGGAGCCCGCGACCGGCACCACGGCCACCGTCAGGGCGCCGTCGACGTCCGCCACCAGCGTCTTGAAGACCCGGTCCGGAGAGACGCCCATCGCCTCGGCCGCCTCCTCGCCGTAGGAGGGGTGGGAGGGGTCGTGGTCGTAGGAGTGGACGGTGTAGGGCACGCCCGCCGCGGTCAGCGCCACCGTCGCCGGGGTGCCGCCCGACCCTTTTTCCTGCTGCTTCTTCGCCTTCTTGGCCATCCCGACCCGTTCCTTCAGTTGAGACTCGTCGGGCCGCGGGTCAGCTCCGCGGCCGGCAACGACGGCAGACTACGGATGATCGCCGTCTCCCCGCGAAGGAGTTTCAGCTCGTCACGCAGCCGGGAGGAGACGTCGGGTGCCTGGAGCAGCCGCTGCTTCGTCGGAATGTCGAGCATCATCGCTGCCGCCACCAGGTACGACACCACGCTCGGCTCGTCCGGCAGCTCCGCGGCTGTCGACAGCGACCGCTCCCGCGCGCCCGCCAGCCGCTTCTGGTACTGGCGGAAGGACCGCAGCACCCCCTCGGCCAGCGCGCCCGCCTCGTCGCCGGGCTCCTCGGTCAGCTCCTGCAGTTCCGCCACGAGGTACGGACCGGAGGCGTCCACCGACAGCAGCCGGACCCGGGTGGTGCCCGTGGCCAGCACCTCGAAGGAGCCGTCGGCCCGCTCCCGTATCGTCGCCGCGTCCGCCACGCAGCCCACGGAGTGGAAGGCCTTGGCCGGATCGGGGCCGAAGCCGGCGGCGGGACCGCGTTCGGGCAGTGCGGTCGGATCGGGCATGCCCGGGGCGCTCACGGCCACTTCGTGGCCGTCACGGATCGCCACGACGGCGAACCGGCGCGGTTCGTCCTCGGGTGTCTTCAGCAGCGCGCGCATCATGGCGCGATAGCGCTCCTCGAAGACGTTCAGGGGCAGCACCAGCCCCGGGAACAGCACCGTGTTCAGGGGGAAGAGCGGAAGGCGGGCGGTGGTCACGGCGCAAAAGCCTAATGCTCGCCGCGACGGGCGCGTCCGCCGAGCCCGTATCGCGGGCGCCGGGACGGCCGCGCGAGCGGTGCCGACCCCAGGCCGGCGCGCAGTTTCAGGAAGAGGCCGAGGGGGTCGTCCGACAGCCGGTCCCAGGGGAAGGAGGTGGCGTACGGGCCGATCAGGCGCAGCTGGGCGAGGGCGTCCTCGTGGCGTTCGAGCCGCAGCAGGACGCAGGTCAGCAGGTTGCGGATCTCCGCGGGCCAGGTCACGGCCGCCGGGAAGCGGGCGGAGAAGGCGATCGCCCGGTCGGCCGCCGCGTACAGCCGGGCCCTCGGCACCCGCGGCCCGCAGCCGTCGGTCAGATAGGCGAAGGCAGCCCGCACGGGCAGCGCCTGGACGAGCGAGTCGGCCGGGGCGTCCTGGGCGGCCAGGTCGGCGAAGTCGAAGCACTCGCGGTGCGAGCCGTGCCAGGAGGCGGCCAGATAGCGCAGGGCGGCCACATGGCAGCCGTAGTGGTGCGGGGCGCGGCGGACCGCGGCCTCCCACAGCTCCTCGAAGTAGCGGTGCCCGGCGCGGCTGCCGCGCGCGTGGTCCAGCGCGATCCGCCACGGCACCGGATCGCGGCCGTCGGCGCGTGCGGCGGTCGTGAGCAGCGGGCTGACCCCGCGCAGCAGCTCGGCCCGCGCGGGCGAGGGCCAGGCGCGGTCGACCGCGAGCTGGGCGGCGACCAGCAGCGCGTCCGGGTCGTGCGGGGTGGCGGCCCGCCAGGCGTCCAGCCACTCCGGGCGCGAGCGGGCGATGGCGGCCAGCCGCGTCACGTACCGGTCGCGCTCCTCCCACCGGGCCCTCTCCCGGGTGCCGGCGAGCAGTGCCGCGGCGGGCCCGTACGCGCCCTGGGCGGCGGCGACCAGCGCCGGGCCGAGTGGTTCGTCCGGTGCGTCGAGGAGGACCTCGTCATCGGAGGGGAGCCCGGCGGCGGGGCTGGGGGCGGTTCTTGTCATCCGGGTGGGGCGGATGAAAGCGGGCAGCGATGCCATGGTGCCGACCATTGAAAGACGCAGGTCGCGGACGCGCCAGGGGGTTCGGGCAAGGCGGGGAAAGTTGTACGGCGGATGGTCAAGGTCAAGTAAAAGGTGACGCTTTCAACAACTGTCGCCCGTCGCCGGCACCCCGATCGCCACGCCCGGTTCCATGAAACCGCCGTACCCGCTCACCGCCCTGGCTCCGCGGCAGCAGCGCCTAGTGCTGCGACCGGAAAGGTTCACCGGCTCGCGACGCCCGGCACGGCTCCCCCAAGCTCTTCGAGCAGGGGGGACCCCCAGCCGCGTTGTCGCATCACCCGAGTACGTCCAGTACGCGGGCGATGCTCCGCCTTGCGATGCTCCCCCACTGCCTGAAGGGCGTGGGAGGTGCCCCCAGCACCGGACGCCGCGAGCTTTCCGGCAAACCTTTCCGGTCACAGCACTAGCACTAGCTCCGCCGCAGCAGCCGGGTCGCTCCCGCCGCCACCGTCGTGGCCAGGGTCCAGCCGAGCAGGATCAGTGCCGCGGCGAGCCACTGCCAGCCGCCGCGCAGCTGCCACTCGCCCGCCTGGCCCAGGTCGACGACCGGCAGCAGCAGGTCCAGGGCGAACAGGGCGGGGTTCCACTCCGGGTGGCCGCCGGGGTCGGCCGGGGGTGGGCCCGCGTGCGCGAAGGCGAGCGAGCCGGCCGCCCACAGCACTGCCATCCACACCGCGGCCCGGCCGGGCCGGTATCCGTAGGCCACCGTCCAGTCCTGGAGGTAGCCCACGAGCTTGGCGGCGAGCGGCAGGGTCTCGCGGCGGCGGCGCTGCTTGGCGAGCAGCACCTCGCGCGCGTCCACGTCCTCGCCCGCCTCCCGCAGCACGGCGGCAAGGCGCTCGTACGGTTCTGGGCTGTACTCGGCGGTCGCCGCCGCCACCCAGTTCAGCCGCTCGGTCAGCGGGAACGGGCCCCGCGGCACCAGGTTCTCGTAGGCGAAGCCGCCCATGTGCAGGCTGCCCGGGGCGGGCCAGCTGCTCGCCCGGTCGACGAGGGTGACGACCCGCGCCCCGGACAGCAGCACCTGCCCGCGCGGCGGCCGCTCCCCGAGGAAGCGCAGCTCCGGCGTCTGCACCCGGCGCAGCGACAGCACCTGCTCGTCGGTGAGCGTGAAACGGGCCCGTTCAAGATCGACCGCGTCACCGAACCGCCCGTCGTCCAGGCGCAGCCCGCCCCGGCACTCGAACGGCTGAATCCGGGTCCCGTGCGCGGGCGTCACTCCGCTCAGCGGTCCGCCGACGCCCGCCGGGGTGAGGTACAGGGTGCGCTCCACGGTGAGCTGCGGCGCGTTCAGCGCGAACCGCTCCTGCGGGTTGGCGAGCCGCGCGCCGCGCAGGCTCAGCGACACGCCGATCTTCGCGCTGCGCAGGCTGAACTCGCCGTACGACTCCAGCAGCTCCGCCTGGAGGTCCTGGCCCACCGTCATCCCGTCGGCGGCTATCGAGCGGCCGGCGCGGTCCCGGTGCACGACCGCCTGGTTGAGCAGCAGGTCCGTGCCGATGTGCGCGTCGGTCAGCCGTATACCGCCGGTGAACCGGCAGCGCGGCAGATGCAGGTCGCCCTCGGTGCGCACACGGGCCGCCTCCAGCCGCGGCACCGCGCAGTCCACCAGCCGCACGGTGGTGAAGTGCGCCTCCGGCAGCAGGACCTCCTGGTCGAACCGGCAGCCGTTCAGCTCCATGTACGGCAGCACCGCGCCCCCGGCGAGGTCCAGGGCGCCCGTGATCCGCAGGCCGTGGAGCTTCAGCGACGACACGCGCCCGGCGAGCGCGGGCGGCCCGTCGAGCAGCAGCCAGCAGACGACGCGCGCCCGCACGGTCCGCTCGGGCCCCCACGGATGCCCGCCGTGCGGATCGTCCACCACGGCGTCGCCGGTGCGCAGGTCGTACACGCTGCCGTTGCGGAAGGCCTGCCACATTCCCGCCTCGGTGGCGGTCAGGTCGTCGGACAGGTCCCCGGAGTGGACGCCGGCCCCCTCGGCCACGATCCTCCCTCCCTCCCCGGCTACTCGCTGGTTGACTACGCTTCGTACAAGCGGTCATGCCCGATCGGTGACGCTCTGAACACGAAACGTGAAGGGGACCTTCCGTGTTCCGTACCGGCCACTGATACGGCGTTCTGTATCAGCCACTGATACGGACGGACGGTGCCCGCGCGCGGTCTGAGAGAATTGACACCGTGATCTCCCGAATCGATCTGCGCGGCGACGCCCTCCCCGAGGGACCCGCCCTGCGCGACCTGCTGCCCCGAGCCGACTTCGACGTCTCGGTCGCCCTGGAGAAGGTGCGCCCGATCTGCGAGGCCGTGCATCATCGCGGGGACGCGGCGTTGATCGACTTCGCCGAGAAGTTCGACGGTGTACGTCTGGAGTCGGTGCGGGTTCCGGTGCAGGCACTCGAGGACGCGCTGGAGAAGCTCGACCCGGACGTGCGCGCGGCCCTGGAGGAGTCCGTCCGGCGCGCCCGGCTCGTCCACCGCGAGCAGCGCCGTGCCACGCACACCACCCAGGTGGTGCCCGGCGGCTCGGTGACCGAGAAGTGGGTGCCCGTCGAGCGCGTCGGGCTGTACGCGCCGGGCGGCCGGTCGGTCTACCCGTCCTCCGTGGTCATGAACGTCGTGCCCGCCCAGGAGGCCGGCGTCGAGTCGATCGCGCTCGCCTCGCCGCCCCAGGCCGAGTCCGGCGGGCTGCCGCACCCGACGATCCTCGCCGCCTGCGCCCTGCTCGGCGTCGACGAGGTGTACGCGGCCGGCGGCGCCCAGGCCGTCGCGATGTTCGCCCACGGCACCGAGTCCTGCCCGCCCGCGAACATGGTCACCGGCCCCGGCAACATCTGGGTCGCCGCCGCCAAGCGCTACTTCACCGGCAAGATCGGCATCGACACCGAGGCCGGCCCCACCGAGATCGCGATCCTCGCGGACGCCGGCGCCGACCCGGTGCACGTCGCCTCCGACCTGATCAGCCAGGCCGAGCACGACCCGCTGGCCGCCGCCGTCCTGGTCACCGACTCCCCGGGGCTCGCGGACGCGGTCGAGCAGGAGCTGGAGCCGCAGGTCGCGGCGACGAAGCACGTCGAGGACCGGATCCGCCCGGCCCTGTCCGGCAAGCAGTCCGCGATCGTCCTGGTCGACGGCCTCGACGAGGGACTGAAGGTGGTCGACGCCTACGGCGCCGAGCACCTGGAGATCCAGACGGCCGACGCGGCGGCGGTGGCCGACCGGGTGCGCAACGCCGGAGCGGTCTTCGTCGGCCCCTGGGCGCCGGTCTCGCTCGGCGACTACGCGGCCGGTTCCAACCACGTGCTCCCCACCGGCGGCTGCGCCTGCCACTCCTCGGGCCTGTCCGTCCAGTCCTTCCTGCGCGGCATCCACATCGTGGACTACACCCGGGACGCCCTCGCCGAGGTCGCCCACCACGTGGTGACGCTGGCGGAGGCGGAGGACCTCCCGGCGCACGGAGCGGCGATCAAGGCGAGGTTCGGCTGGAAGGTACCGACGAGCAAGTGAGCGGCAAGTGAGCTTCGGAATCGACGACCTTCCCGTACGGGACGAGCTGCGCGGCAAGTCCCCTTACGGCGCGCCCCAGTTGGACGTCCCCGTACGGCTGAACACCAACGAGAACCCCTACCCGCTGCCCGAGCCGCTGGTCGAGCGGATCGCCCAGCGGGTGCGCGAGGCCGCCCGCGGCCTCAACCGCTATCCCGACCGGGACGCGGTGGAGCTGCGCACCGAGCTCGCCAGGTACCTGACGAGGACGGGCGGTCACCGGGTCGGCGTCGAGAACGTCTGGGCGGCCAACGGCTCCAACGAGGTCATCCAGCAACTGCTCCAGGCCTTCGGCGGTCCGGGCCGCACCGCGATCGGCTTCGAGCCCTCGTACTCCATGCACGCGCTCATCGCGCGCGGCACGGGCACGGGCTGGATCTCCGGGCCGCGCCGCGAGGACTTCACGATCGACCTCGCCGCCGCCGAGCGGGCGATCGCGGAGCACCGCCCGGACGTCGTCTTCGTCACCACCCCCAACAACCCCACCGGCAACGCGGTGCCGCCGGAGACCGTCCTCGCGCTGTACGAGGCCGCGCAGGCGGCCAAGCCGTCCATGGTGATCGTGGACGAGGCGTACATCGAGTTCAGCCACGGCGCCTCGCTGCTGCCGCTGCTCGAGGGCCGGCCGCACCTGGTCGTCTCCCGCACCATGTCCAAGGCGTTCGGCGCCGCCGGCCTGCGCCTGGGCTACCTCGCGGCGCACCCGGCGGTCGTGGACGCCGTGCAGCTGGTCCGGCTGCCGTACCACCTCTCGGCGATCACGCAGGCGACGGCGCTGGCCGCCCTGGAGCACACCGACACGCTGCTGGGCTATGTCGAGCAGCTGAAGGCCGAGCGGGACCGGCTGGTCGGCGAACTGCGCGCGATCGGCTACGACGCGATCGAGTCGGACGCCAACTTCATCCAGTTCGGGCGGTTCGAGGACGCCCACACCGCCTGGCGGCGGATCCTGGACCGGGGCGTCCTGGTCCGGGACAACGGCGTACCCGGATGGCTGCGGGTCACCGCGGGAACGCCGAAGGAGAACGACGCGTTCCTCGACGCGGTACGGGAACTGAAGAAGGAACAGGAGCAGAGCGGATGACTCGCGAGGGACGCGTCGGCAGGGTCGAGCGCACCACAAAGGAGACCTCGGTCCTGGTCGAGATCGACCTCGACGGCACCGGCAGGACCGACATCGCCACCGGTGTCGGCTTCTACGACCACATGCTCGACCAGCTCGGCCGGCACGGTCTGTTCGATCTGACCGTGAAGACGGACGGCGACCTGCACATCGACTCCCACCACACCATCGAGGACACCGCCCTCGCGCTGGGCGCCGCCTTCAAGCAGGCGCTCGGCGACAAGGTGGGCATCTACCGCTTCGGCAACTGCACGGTCCCGCTGGACGAGTCGCTCGCCCAGGTCACCGTCGACCTGTCCGGCCGCCCGTACCTCGTGCACACCGAGCCCGAGAGCATGGCGCCGATGATCGGCGAGTACGACACCACGATGACCCGCCACATCCTGGAGTCCTTCGTCGCCCAGGC
Source organism: Streptomyces sp. NPDC093064 (assembly GCF_044754605.1). Taxonomy (NCBI): domain Bacteria; kingdom Bacillati; phylum Actinomycetota; class Actinomycetes; order Kitasatosporales; family Streptomycetaceae; genus Streptomyces; species Streptomyces sp. NPDC093064. Next base: position 74,856 of record NZ_JBIVPK010000007.1, on the reverse strand, counting down.
GCAGATCGCGCTGCACGTGCACGTGCCCTACGGGCGCAACGCGCACCACATCGTGGAGTGCCAGTTCAAGGCGCTGGCCCGGGCCCTGCGGTACGCGTCCGAGCGCGATCCGCGCGCGGCCGGCATCATCCCTTCCACGAAGGGCGCGCTGTGACCGGTCTGTCGACCCTGCTGATCGTCGTCGGCCTGTTCCTGCTCGGCGGCATCATCTCCTTCGTCAAGCAGCAGATGCCGAAGAGCCTCATCGTGCTGCTGTCCATCGGCGCGGCGATGTGCCTCGTCGCGGGCGTGATGCGGCTGGAGGTGTGGAATTGAGCACCGGCGCGAAAAAGGTGGTGGTCTTCGACTACGGCTTCGGCAACGTCCGCTCCGCCGAGCGGGCCCTCGCCCGCGCGGGAGCCGACGTCGAGATCACCCGCGACTACGACGCGGCGATGAACGCCGACGGTCTGCTGGTGCCGGGCGTGGGCGCCTTCGCCGCCTGCATGCGGGGCCTGAAGGACGTGCGCGGCGACTGGATCATCGACCGCAGGCTGTCCGGCGGGCGGCCGGTGATGGGCATCTGCGTCGGTATGCAGGTCCTCTTCGCGCGCGGCATCGAGCACGGGATGGAGGCCGAGGGCCTGGACGAGTGGCCCGGCACGGTCGAGCCGCTCGAGGCCGATGTCGTGCCCCACATGGGCTGGAACACGGTGCAGGCGCCGGCAGGATCGGAGCTGTTCGCAGGCCTGGACGCGGACGCCCGCTTCTACTTCGTGCACTCCTACGCCGTCCACGACTGGCGGTTGGAGACCCACAACCCGGTGCTGAACGCCCCCAGGGTGACCTGGGCGACGCACGGCAAGCCCTTCGTGGCCGCCGTGGAGAACGACGCCCTGTGGGCCACCCAGTTCCACCCCGAGAAGTCCGGCGACGCCGGAGCGCAGCTGCTCACCAACTGGATCGGAACCCTGTAGAGACATGGCCAAGCTCGAACTCCTCCCCGCCGTCGACGTCCGCGACGGCCAGGCCGTGCGCCTCGTGCACGGCGAGTCCGGCACGGAGACCTCGTACGGCTCTCCGCTGGAGGCCGCCCTGGCCTGGCAGCGCGCGGGCGCCGAGTGGCTGCACCTGGTGGACCTGGACGCCGCGTTCGGCACCGGCGACAACCGCGAGCTGATCTCCGAGGTCGCCCGGGCCATGGACATCAAGGTGGAGCTGTCCGGCGGCATCCGCGACGACGACACCCTGGCCGCCGCCCTGGCCACCGGCTGCACCCGCGTGAACCTCGGCACCGCCGCCCTGGAGTCCCCGGAGTGGGTCGCCGAGGTCATCGCCCGGCACGGCGACCGGATCGCGGTGGGCCTGGACGTACGGGGCACCACGCTGCGCGGCCGCGGCTGGACCCGCGACGGCGGCGACCTGTACGAGACGCTGGAGCGCCTCGACGAGGAGGGCTGCGCGCGCTATGTCGTCACCGACATCGCCAAGGACGGCACCCTTCAGGGTCCCAACCTGGAACTGCTGAGGAACGTCTGCGCGGCGACCGACCGCCCGGTGGTGGCGTCGGGCGGTGTCTCCTCGCTCGACGACCTGCGGGCGCTCGCCGGCCTGGTGCCGCTCGGTGTCGAGGGCGCCATCGTCGGGAAGGCCCTGTATGCGAAGGCGTTCACCCTGGAAGAGGCCTTGGAGGCAGTGGCGTCATGACGTCGGAAGCCGTACGGCGTGTGCAGAGCGGAAGTCCTTGGGAAGAGGCATTCGGTTACGCGCGCGCCGTGGCGGCGGGCGACCGGGTCCTGGTGGCCGGCACGACGGGCTTCAAGGGCCGTGTGCTGTACGGGGAGGGCGATCCGTACGAGCAGGCGAAGGTCGCGTTCACCAGCGCGCTGGAGGCGATCGCCGAGTTCGGACTGGGCCCCGAGTCGGTGGTCCGGACCCGGATGTATCTGACCCATCTGCGGGACGTGGACGAGGTGGGCAGGGCCCACAAGGAACTGTTCGACTCGGTGCGCCCGGTCTCGACCCTGCTGGTGGTCGAGGGCTTCGTGGATCCGCGCATCCTGGTCGAGATCGAGCTTGAGGCATACAGAGGAGCCGTGGATTCATGACCCTGGCGGTCCGAGTCATCCCCTGCCTGGACGTGGACGGCGGCCGGGTGGTCAAGGGCGTCAACTTCCAGAACCTGCGTGACGCCGGCGACCCCGTCGAGATGGCCAAGGTGTACGACGCCGAGGGCGCCGACGAGTTGACGTTCCTGGACATCACCGCGTCCTCGGGCGACCGGGAGACGACGTACGACGTGGTGCGCCGCACCGCCGAGCAGGTGTTCATCCCGCTGACGGTGGGCGGCGGCGTCCGCACCACCGAGGACGTCGACAAGCTGCTGCGGGCGGGCGCGGACAAGGTGGGTGTCAACACGGCCGCGATCGCCCGCCCGGACCTGATCCGGGAGATCGCCGAGCGCTTCGGCCGCCAGGTGCTGGTCCTGTCGGTGGACGCCCGCCGCACTCCCTCCGGGAGCTTCGAGGTGACCACCCACGGCGGCCGCCGTGGCACCGGCATCGACGCGGTGGAGTGGGCGCACCGGGCGGCGGAGCTGGGCGCGGGCGAGATCCTGCTCAACTCGATGGACGCGGACGGCACGAAGGACGGCTACGACCTGGAGATGATCGCGGCCGTCCGCAAGCACGTGACGGTACCGGTGATCGCCTCGGGCGGCGCCGGCAAGCTCGCCGACTTCGCCCCGGCCGTCACAGCCGGCGCGGACGCGGTCCTGGCCGCCTCGGTCTTCCACTTCGGCGACCTGCGCATCGGCCAGGTCAAGGAGGCCCTGCGCGGGGCGGGCCACCCCGTCAGGTAGCCCTAGGCCCTGTCGTCACATTCCCGCCTGCCCCGCGACGCCTGGCACGCACTCTCGCCACACCGGGCGAAAGCCCAAGTACGTCCAGTACGAGGACTTCCGCCCGGCACGCCGAGAGCACGCACCAGACGCCGCGGAGCCGCCCTTCGGGCGACGACGGGAATGTGACGACAGGACCTGGGCAGCGCATGGCCCCGGTCGCCTCGTGAGGTGGCCGGGGCCTTCTCATGAGGATACGCGAAAGGAAAGTTGCGCAATTCTTATTGCGCAACTTTTCTTTCGTATCTAGGGTGGGCGCATGCCACGCGAGGAGAACCGGAAGATCACTGATCTGGGCACGCTCAAGGCGCTCGCCCATCCACTGCGCATGAAGCTCTACCGGCTGCTGTTCGTGGCCGAGACGGCGACCGCCTCGCATCTGGCCGAACAGGTGGACGAAGCTGTGTCCCTGGTCAGCTACCACCTGCGCAAGCTCGCCGAGCGCGGTCTGATCGAGGAGGCCGAGCCGCGCAGCGGGGACGCGCGGGAACGCTGGTGGCAGCCGGCCTCGGGCGGCGTCTCCGTCCGCGACAAGGACTTCCGGGACGCGCCCGAGAAGGTGGCGGCGCACCTCGCGGCCTCCCGGCTCTTCCTGGAGCAGCGAGTCGAGATGTACCGCACCTACCTCGACGAGCGCTCCCACTGGGGAGCGGAGTGGAACGAGGCCGCCTTCGACTCGGAGTCGCTGCTGCGGCTGACGGCCGCCGAACTGGCCGAGCTCAACAAGGCCATGCACGACCTGGTGAGGAAGTACGACGAGCAGAGCCGGGCCCGCGAGGCGGCCGGCGACACCGAAGGGCGCGAACACATCGCGCTGCACACGTACGGGTTCCCGTTCCGCGTCTGAGAGTTCCGCGTCCGAGAAAGGCCACTGTCTTGACCACCGCCTCCGCGATATCCGACGGCGAACGCGCCGCCGAGCGCCCCGCCCACCGCGACGGCAACGTGCTGCGGTGGATCGCCGCCTACACCGCGTCGATGATCGGGGACAACATCTACTACATCGCCCTGTCCTGGGCGGCGGTCCGCACCGGATCGCCCGCGCAGGCCGGAGTGGTGATGGCGGTCAGCGCGCTGCCCAGGGCCCTGCTGATGCTGGGCGGGGGAGTGGTCGCCGACCGGCTCGGGCCGCGCAGAGTCGTGATCGGCAGCGACGCCGTACGCTGCGCCGCCGTCCTGGCGGTGGCCGCCCTGCTGTGGCTCGCCAGCCCCGGCCTGTGGCTGCTGGCCCTCCTCGCCCTGGTCTTCGGCACCGTGGACGCCGTGTTCATGCCCGCGGTGGGCGCCCTGCCCGCGCGGGTGACGAGCCGGGACCAGCTCGCGCGCGTGCAGGGCATGCGGGGGCTGGCGATCAGGTTCGCGAGCGTCGTCGGCGCGCCGCTCGGCGGCCTCGGCGTCGCACTCGGCGGCGCCGCGGCGGCGTTCGGGTGCGCTGGACTGCTGATCGCCGTGTCCCTGCCACTGCTGCTCTCCGTACGGATCCGGGACCTGCCGCAGGACGACACCGCCGGCACCGCCGACAGCACCCCCTGGCGCGACCTGGTGGCGGGCCTGCGCTACATCCGCCGCCACCGTGTCCTCGGCCCGCTGATGCTGGCCATCGTCTTCGGCGACCTCGGCTTCGTCGCCCCGCTCAACGTGGGCCTGGCCCTGCTGGCCGACCAGCGCGGCTGGGGCGCTTCCGGGATGGGCTGGGTACTGGCGGGATTCGGCACCGGGGCGGGCACGGCCTCCCTGCTGCTGGCGGTGCGCGGCCGGCTGTCGCACGCCGGACACGTGGCCGCGTACATGATCCTGGTCGGCTCCGTGGCCATCGGCGCCCTCGCCTTCGTCCCGAGCGTCGTCGCCGCCGCCTCGGTGGCCGTACTGATCGGCCTCCTCGTCGGACTCAGCGGCGCCCTGTGCGGCGCACTGCTGCAGACCCAGACCGATCCGGCCTACCTCGGGCGGGTCACCGCCGTGGGCGGCCTGATCAGCCTCGGCTTCGCCCCGCTCAGCATGCCGCTATCGGCCGCCGCGATCGGAGCCTGGGGAACCGGCCCGGTGTTCGTCGCCAGCGCGGCGGTGTGCGCCCTGGGCGGGGTCGTGGCCCTGGCCGCCCCCGCCCTGCGCCGCGCCGAACTGCCCCACTGACCCCGCCGAGGCGGCCCGGCGGGGGTCAGAGCCCCAGCTGCTTCGTCTCCGACAGCTTCATGATCGCGTCCTGGTCGCCGACCGTCTCGACCCGGGCCGTGCCCTGCCGGCCGAACGCGAACAGCAGCAGCTCCGACGGCTCGCCCGTCACCGTCACGACCGGCGTGCCCCGGTGCGCGACGGCCGTCCGGCCGTCGGGGCGGCGCAGGACCAGGCCGGTGGGGATGCCCCGGCCCAGCAGCCGCGCGGTGCGCTCCAGCCGGGACCACAGGGTCTCCTGGAAGACCGGGTCGAGCTCGCGCGGCGTCCAGTCGGGCTGGGCGCGGCGCACGTCCTCGGTGTGGACGTAGAACTCGACGGTGTTGGCCGCCTCGTCGATCTGCTTGAGCTGGAAGGGTGAGAAGCGGGGCGGGCCGGTACGGATCAGCTGGATCAGTTCCTCGTACGGCTTGGCCGCGTACTCCTCCATCACTTTCTGGAGGCGGGGCGCCAGCGGCTTGATCAGCACGCCCCCGGCCGCGTCGGGACGCCGCTCGCGCACCACCACGTGCGCCGCCAGATCACGGGTGAGCCACCCCTCGCAGAGGGTGGGCGCCTCGGGACCGGCGGTCTCCAAGAGATCGGCGAGAAGGAGCCGTTCACGCTTGGCAAAGGTCGACATGTGGTCAGCCTACGACCACGTAGCGAGTCCGCCCACCCGTCGACCGGCCAGCCCGCGGCGCCGAGCCGCCCCGGGGTCCGGCGTCCGGACCCCCGTCGCGCCGCGGCGCCCAGCCAGTGGAACGCCGCCCCGGCCACCGGTCCCGCGCGGCACAATGGCACCCATGAGCAGCACGCCCGTTACGCCCACGCCCAGCAGCCTCGACCAGGAGATCGCCCGCCGCCTCAAGCGCAGCGCCGACGGGCTGCTGCCCGCCATCGCCCAGCAGTACGACAGCGGCGAGGTACTGATGCTCGGTTGGATGGACGACGAGGCGCTGCACCGCACGTTGACCACCGGCCGCTGCACCTACTGGTCGCGCAGCCGCCGGGAGTACTGGGTCAAGGGCGACACCTCCGGGCACGTGCAGCACGTCAAGTCCGTCGCCCTGGACTGCGACGCCGACACCGTGCTGGTCAAGGTCGACCAGGTGGGCGCCGCCTGCCACACCGGCGACCGCACCTGCTTCGACGCCGACGTCCTGCTGAAGGACGCCGGTTCCGGCGCGACGGCCGAAGGTCAGTAGGGTCAGCCGCCATGGACCTCGAGACGTTCCGCAAGCTCGCCACCGACCGCCGCGTCATCCCGGTCACCCGCAAGCTCCTCGCCGACGGCGACACCCCGGTCGGGCTCTACCGCAAGCTCGCCGCCGAGCGCCCCGGCACCTTCCTGCTGGAGTCCGCGGAGAACGGCCGTACTGCGTTCACCTGGTCTCGGTACTCCTTCGTCGGCGTACGCAGCGCCGCCACCCTCACCGAGCGCGGCGGCCAGGCCCACTGGCTCGGCGCCCCGCCCGTCGGCGTCCCCGCCGAGGGCGACCCGCTCGCCGCCCTGCGCACCACCGTCGAGACCCTCCACACCCCCCGCGACCTCGCCCACGACCTGGGCCTGCCGCCCTTCACCGGCGGCATGGTCGGCTACCTCGGCTACGACATCGTGCGCCGCCTGGAGAAGATCGGCCCCGGCGAGTGCGACGACCTGCGGCTGCCCGAGCTGACCATGCTGCTCACCTCCGACCTCGCGGTCCTCGACCACTGGGACGGCACGGTCCTGCTGATCGCCAACGCGATCAACCACAACGACCTGGACGCCGGCGTCGACGAGGCGTACGCCGACGCGGTGGCCCGCCTGGACGCCATGGAGGCGGACCTGTCCCGCCCGGTCGTCCAGCCGCCCGCCGCGCTGCCGCCCTCCGAACTGCCCGAGTACACCGCGCTGTGGGGCGGCGAGGACTTCCGGGCGGCCGTGGAGGACGTCAAGGAGCGCATCCGCGCGGGCGAGGCCTTCCAGGTCGTCCCCTCGCAGCGCTTCGAAACGCCGTGCACGGCGAGCGCGCTGGACGTCTACCGGGTGCTCAGGGCGACCAACCCGTCGCCGTACATGTACCTGTTCCGGTTCGACGGATTCGACGTCGTCGGGTCCAGCCCGGAAGCCCTGGTGAAGGTCGAGGACGGTCGGGCCATGGTCCACCCCATCGCCGGCACCCGGCCGCGCGGCGCCACCCCGCAGCAGGACCAGGCCCTCGCCGAGGAACTGCTCGCCGACCCCAAGGAGCGCGCCGAGCACCTGATGCTCGTCGACCTCGGACGCAACGACCTGGGCCGGGTCTGCGAGCCGGGCTCCGTGGAGGTCGTCGACTTCATGTCCGTCGAGCGGTACTCGCACGTCATGCACATCGTCTCCACCGTGACCGGACGCGTCGCGGCGGGCCGCACCGCCTTCGACGTGCTGACCGCCTGCTTCCCGGCCGGCACCCTCTCGGGCGCCCCGAAGCCGCGGGCCATGCAGATCATCGACGAACTCGAGCCGTCCCGGCGGGGGTTGTACGGCGGCTGCGTGGGCTACCTGGACTTCGCCGGCGACTCCGACACCGCCATCGCCATCCGCACCGCCCTGCTGCGCGACGGCACCGCCTACGTCCAGGCGGGCGCCGGCATCGTCGCCGACTCCGACCCGGTGGCCGAGGACACCGAGTGCCGCAACAAGGCGGCGGCCGTCCTGCGGGCGGTGCACACCGCGAACCGGCTGGGACAGTAGGGCGTTTCTCACGTCCGGCACATGAACCCCGGATGACGCCACGCCCGCGGCCCGAGCGATAGTGGAGTACGTGATTGCCCTACCTCACCCCCGTTCCGAAGCCGCCGCCCCCGCCCGGTCCGGCCGCCGCAGCCTCGCCGTCGCCCTGCTGTGCGGCGCGCTCGGCGCGGCCGTGGCACTGCTCGCCACCCGGCAGCGCTGGGCGGAGGGCACCGCGACGGTGGCCGGCGGCGCCTTCCCGCTGACCGCCAAGGGCAGCGAGGTCACGGGCGTGCCCGCGGCGCTGGCCATAGTGGGCCTGGCCGCGCTCGTCGCCGTCTTCGCCGTCCGCCGCTCCGGCCGCGTCCTGGTCGCCGTGCTGCTCGCGCTCTCCGGTGCGGGCACGGTCGCCGCCGCCCTGTTCGGTGCCGGCGGCGGCAGCGCCCTCGACGAGAAGGCCGCCCAGGTCTCCGGCGACACCGCCGCGACCGCCGCCGCGCTCAGCCACACCGGCTGGCCCTACGTCGCCGCCGTCGGCGGGGCGCTGCTGCTCCTGGCCGGCCTGCTCGCTCTGCGCTACGGCCGCCTGTGGCCGGCCATGTCCGGCCGCTACGAGCGCTCCGGCGCCCCCCGCTCCCGTGCGACCCGCCCGGTCGACCCCGACCGCCCCGAGGACTTGTGGAAGGCCCTCGACCGGGGCGAGGACCCGACCGGCTCCGGACCCGCCTGACCGCCGCCCGGCCGGGCGCGCTTTCCGCCGTGCCCGGACGGCGGTCGCGAGGTGCCACCCCCGCTCACGTCGTGTGCACGCGTACGGGACAATGGAACCGAGCGTCCGGCTCAGACAAGAACACAGCAACGAGGAGCAAGTCATGGCGGGCAGCAGCCACGGTCACACCCCGGCCGCCTGGACCGGTGTCATCATCGCCTTCATCGGTTTCTGCGTCGCGGGCGCCTTCATGGTGATGGCTCAGCCGGTCGGCTTCTGGGCCGGCATCGGGATCGTGCTGGCCGGCGGCGTCGTCGGCGGCATCATGCGCATGATGGGCCTCGGCCAGAAGAACGAGCACCCGGTGCACCAGGTCGGCCCGCGCGAGCCGGCCCGCGCCGAGAGCTGAGGTCCGCACGGGGCGGACCCGTACCACCCGACAGCCCAAGGGGCGGCCCGGTGCCGCCCCTCGCGCGCGTGTGTGCCCGGTCCGGGGCAGAATGCGAGGCGTGAACCCCGACAGCCGGAGGGTGACGCACGGCCGGACGCCCATACCCCGCCCGCGGCGCACCCAGGAAGCCACCGCCGTCCCCACGCACGCCACGGCCGTGCTCAGGCGGCTCGCGGTCCCGGCCGGGGTCCTGACCGCCGTCGCCGGCGCCTTCGCCTACGTCGGGGCCGTGGACCCCAACCAGCCCGGCCACTACCCGGTCTGCCCCCTGCTGCGCTACGCCGGTCTCTACTGCCCCGGCTGCGGCGGGCTGCGCAGCGCCCACGCCTTTGTCCACGGGGACTTCGCGACGGCCCTGCACGACAACGCCCTGGCCGTCGCGGGCTACCTGGTCTTCGCCGTGGTGTGGACGCTGTGGGTGCTGCGCGCCGTGCGCGGGCGGCCGCCGCGCCTGGTACTCGGGACTGCGCACCTGTGGAGCCTCGGTGCCCTGCTGCTGGCGTTCACCGTTGTCCGGAACCTGCCGTTCGGTGGCTGGCTCCATCCTTGATCGGGCCCGGTATGTCCAGGTAGTGGGACCGCCGTCCACCGGATGCGAGGTCGGCGCCCGGCTCCGGATACCATCGCAGTAACCACCGGTTTTGCCCGCCTGATCGGTTCGCGGCGGACCACCGGGGGCCGTTCGACCCGCTGGAACAGTCCACCGTCTGGAAGGGGGCCGCTCGCGTGAGTGTGCTCGACGAGATCATCGACGGAGTCCGTGCCGACCTTTCGGAGCGGCAGGCGCGCGTCAGCCTCGACGAGCTCAAGGAGCGCGCGGCGAAGGCGCCCGCGGCCAAGGACGGGGCCGCCGCACTGCGCGGCGAGGGCGTCAAGGTGATCTGCGAGGTCAAGCGCTCCAGCCCGTCCAAGGGCGCACTGGCCGCGATCGCCGACCCGGCCGGGCTCGCCGCGGACTACGAGGCGGGCGGCGCCTCCGTCATCTCGGTGCTGACCGAGCAGCGCCGCTTCGGCGGCTCGCTGGCCGACCTGGAGGCGGTCCGCGCGAGCGTGGACATCCCGGTCCTGCGCAAGGACTTCATCGTCACCTCCTACCAGCTGTGGGAGGCCCGGGCCTACGGCGCCGACCTCGCCCTGCTGATCGTCGCCGCCCTGGACCAGCCGGCCCTGGAGTCGCTGATCGAGCGTGCGGTGTCCATCGGACTCACCCCGCTCGTCGAGGTCCACGACGAGGAGGAGGTCGAGCGCGCGGTGGACGCGGGCGCCAAGGTGATCGGCGTCAACGCGCGCAACCTGAAGACGCTCGAGGTCGACCGCGACACCTTCGAGCGGGTGGCCCCGGAGATCCCGGACGGTCTCGTCAAGATCGCCGAGTCCGGCGTGCGCGGCCCGCACGACCTCATCGCCTACGCCAACGCCGGCGCCGACGCGGTCCTGGTCGGCGAGTCCCTCGTCACCGGCCGCGACCCGAAGACGGCGGTCGCCGACCTGGTGGCGGCCGGGGCGCACCCGGCTCTGCGGCACGGGCGGAGCTGAGCGAGCCGCTCACCCGAGTGGCCGTACGCCGGTAGTGTGTGCCCCGATGACCCTCCCGATCGCCGAACCCTCCCGGGACCCGTACGCCCGCCTTGCGCGCGGCTGCCGGCCCCGTGGCTGCCGCGCGCCCGCACGCCGTGTGCACGGCCGCAGGGTGCGGTACGTCATCGGCGACGAACCGGGTCAGGTCAACGGCATGCGATGGCGTCGCCCGCGTGCGCGCCACCAGCGGTGAGCTGAGCAGCGTCGTCCGGTCCCTGGCCGGTCGCCCCGCCCCCGCCGCTCCCGGCCCGTGCCGCCGTACCGCGACCGCGGTCCGCCCGCCGGCCGAGTGGCCCGCCCGCTGACGCCGTGCCCGCACACCCGGAGCACGGCACGCGCACGCGACTACCGTGACCCTCAGACCCACCGATCCCGGGGCAGACGCCCCTGTGAGGTATCCGCATGCCCAGCGAGTTCTTCATTCCCGACCCGGAGGGCCAGGTGCCGAGCGCCGAAGGCTACTTCGGCGCGTTCGGCGGCAAGTTCATCCCGGAGGCGCTCGTCGCCGCCGTGGACGAGGTCGCCGTCGAGTACGACAAGGCGAAGGCCGACCCCGAGTTCGCCCGCGAACTCGACGACCTGCTCGCCCACTACACCGGCCGCCCCAGCGCCCTCACCGAGGCGCCCCGCTTCGCCGAGCACGCCGGCGGCGCCCGCGTGTTCCTCAAGCGCGAGGACCTCAACCACACCGGCTCCCACAAGATCAACAACGTGCTCGGCCAGGCCCTGCTCACCCGGCGGATGGGCAAGACCCGGGTGATCGCCGAGACCGGCGCCGGACAGCACGGCGTCGCGACCGCCACCGCCTGCGCGCTCTTCGGCCTCCAGTGCACGATCTACATGGGTGAGATCGACACGGAGCGGCAGGCCCTGAACGTGGCCCGGATGCGCATGCTCGGCGCCGAGGTCGTCGCCGTGAAGTCCGGCAGCCGTACCCTGAAGGACGCCATCAACGAGGCGTTCCGCGACTGGGTCGCCAACGTCGACCACACCCACTACCTGTTCGGGACGGTCGCAGGACCGCACCCCTTCCCGGCCATGGTCCGCGACTTCCACCGGGTCATCGGCGTCGAGGCGCGCCGCCAGCTCCTCGATCGCGCCGGGCGCCTGCCCGACGCCGCCATCGCCTGTGTCGGCGGCGGCTCCAACGCCATCGGCCTCTTCCACGCCTTCATCCCGGACACCGGCGTCCGCCTCATCGGGTGCGAGCCCGCCGGGCACGGCATCGAGAGCGGCGAGCACGCGGCCACCCTGACCGCGGGCGAGCCCGGCATCCTGCACGGCTCCCGCTCCTACGTCCTCCAGGACGACGAGGGCCAGATCACCGAGCCGTACTCCATCTCCGCCGGCCTCGACTACCCCGGCATCGGCCCCGAGCACTCCTACCTCAAGGACTCCGGCCGCGGCGAGTACCGCGCGATCACCGACGACGCGGCCATGCAGGCGCTGCGCCTGCTGTCGCGGACCGAGGGCATCATCCCGGCGATCGAGAGCGCGCACGCGCTGGCCGGCGCCCTGGAAGTGGGCCGGGAACTGGGCGAGGACGGACTGATCGTGGTCAACCTCTCCGGCCGCGGCGACAAGGACATGGACACCGCCGCCCGCTACTTCGGCCTGTACGACACCGACGCCGAGGTGGCCGCCGACGAAGCCGACACCGCCGAGATCGAGGGGGACGCCAAGTGAGCGGGACTGCATCGACCGGTGGACAGGGCCGGCTGCTGACCGACACGCTGGCCGCCGCCAAGGCGGAGGGCCGGTCCGCGCTCATCGCCTACCTGCCGGCCGGGTTCCCGACCGTGGACGGCGGCATCGAGGCGATCAAGGCCGTCTTCGACGGCGGCGCCGACGTCGTCGAGGTCGGGCTGCCGCACAGCGACCCGGTCCTGGACGGTCCGGTCATCCAGACCGCGGACGACATCGCGTTGCGCGGCGGCGTCCGGATCGCGGACGTCATGCGGACGGTGAAGGAGGCCCACGCGGCCACCGGCAAGCCGGTGCTCGTCATGACGTACTGGAACCCGGTCGACCGCTACGGCGTCGAGCGGTTCGCCGCGGAACTCGCCGAGGCGGGCGGCGCCGGCTGCATCCTGCCGGACCTGCCGGTCCAGGAGTCGGCCCTGTGGCGGGAGCACGCCGAGAAGCACGGTCTGGCGACGGTGTTCGTCGTCGCGCCCAGCAGCAAGGACGAGCGGCTCGCCGAGATCACCGCGGCCGGTTCCGGATTCGTCTACGCCGCCTCCCTGATGGGCGTCACCGGCACCCGTGAGTCGGTGGGCACGCAGGCCCAGGACCTGGTGGAACGCACCCGGGCCACCGGCACCGGCCTGCCCGTCTGCGTCGGCCTCGGCGTCTCCAGCCGCGCCCAGGCCGCCGAGGTCGCCGGCTTCGCCGACGGCGTGATCGTCGGTTCGGCCTTCGTCAAGCGGATGCTGGAGGCCCCGGACCCGGCAGCCGGAGTCGAGGCCGTCCGCGCCCTCGCGGGCGAGCTGGCGAGCGGAGTGCGCGGACAGGCGTAGCGACGGCCGCGGCACATCCTTCGATCGCCCGAACGGGTGGTCCTGGCACCGGGGAGGCGCAATGCGCCTCCCCGGTTCGTTCAGGGGGTGTGAGCGAGAAGAACCATCAGGGAAAGCGCATCGCCCGGCAGCGTCTGGCGGCCGAGCGGGAGAAGCAGAAGAACGCGGAGAGGCGACGGCGCACACTGATCGTGGCCGCGACCGTCGTGTGCGTCCTGGGCCTGGCGGCGGTGATCGGCGTGGTCGCCGCCAACTCCGGCAAGCACAAGAGCAGCACTTCGGGCCCGGTCGTGGGGCCCTCCGGCGCGCGGGGCAAGGACAGCCTGGCGATCCCGGTCGGCCGGGACGGAGCCAAGTCGACGCTCACCGTGTGGGAGGACTTCCGCTGCCCGGCCTGCCAGGCCTTCGAGACGATGTACCGGCCGACGGTCCACGAGCTGGCCGACGCCGGCAAGCTCAAAGTCGAGTACCACCTGGTCAGATTGATCGACGGAAACCTCGGGGGCACCGGCTCCCTGCGCTCGGCCAACGCGGCGGCCTGCGCCCAGGACGCCGGCAAGTTCCCGGCCTACCACGACGTGCTCTACCGGAACCAGCCCAAGGAGTCCGACGACGCCTTCGCCGACAACGGCAAGCTCATCCAGCTCGCGGGCAAGGTGAGCGGCCTGAACACCGCGGCCTTCGACAAGTGCGTCAAGAACGGCACGCACGACAGCTGGGTCGACAAGTCCAACCAGGCCTTCCAGACCGGCAGCTTCTCGGGCACCCCGACCGTCCTGCTGAACGGGAAGAACATCCTCCAGGACCGGACGATGACCCCGGCGAAGCTGAAGCAGATGGTGGAGGCGGCCGACAGCAAATGAGTGAGGCACGAGCCGCCCGTTATGGACCCGTAGCCGAGCTGCTTGCCTTGGCCCCGCTCCGGCTGCGGTAGCGTCGACCCTGCCATGGAACTTGCCTACATCCCCAGCCCGTCGCGCGGTGTGCTGTACCTCGGTCCCATTCCGCTGCGCGGCTATGCCTTCAGCATCCTCGTCGGTCTCTTCGTCGCCCTCTGGATCGTCGACCGCCGGTGGGTCGCGCGTGGTGGGAAGAAGGGCACCGCCTGGGACATCGCCGTCTGGGCCGTCCCGTTCGGCCTGCTGGGCGGTCGCCTCTACCACGTGATCACCGACTACGAACTCTATTTCGGTGAAGGCCGGAACTGGGTCGACGCCTTCAAGGTCTGGGAAGGCGGACTCGGTATCTGGGGAGCCGTCGCGCTGGGCGCGCTCGGTGCCTGGATCGGCTGCCGGCGCCGGGGTATCGCGCTGCCGCCGTATGCCGACGCCGTGGCTCCCGGCCTGGCGCTCGCACAGGCGTTCGGGCGCTGGGGCAACTGGTTCAACCAGGAGCTGTACGGGCGGGAGACGGACCTTCCGTGGGCCCTGCACATCACGTCCTCGGCGGACGGCCGGGTGCCGGGGTACTACCACCCGACGTTCCTGTACGAGTCGCTGTGGTGCGTCGGCGTCGCGCTGCTGGTGTTCTGGGCGGACCGCCGTTTCAAGATGGGTCACGGTAGGGCGTTCGCCCTGTACGTCGCCGCGTACTGCGCGGGCCGGTTCTGGATCGAGTACATGCGGGTCGACGAGGCCCACCACATCCTGGGCCTGCGGCTGAACAACTGGACCGCGTTGATCGTCTTCATCGCGGCCGTGGTCTACATGGTCCTCTCGGCCCGGCTCCGGCCCGGCCGGGAAGAGACGGTCGAGCCGGACGCCACGGACGACACGGACGGCGGCACGCAGGACGTCGAAGAGGGCGCAGGCACCGAGGGTCCCGTTGTGCTGGACAAGGACGCTCCGGAGGCCGCGAGTAAGGAAACGTCCGTTTCCGGTCAGGATGCAGTGGCTGATGAGGCTCCAGTGATGTCAGGGGAGAAGCAGCGCAAGCCACGCTCGTAGCCGTACGCGGACGAGGGTGCCCCGGATCGTGGGGGCGCCCTCGTCGTGTCAGCACCGCCGGGCCAGTGTGAGGGTGCGCCGGGCCGCCGCCACCACCGCCGCGTCGATGAAGCGGCCGTCAGGGAGAGCCTGCGCGCCCCGGTCCGCGGTGGCCGCCTTGATGACCGTCTCGGCCTCCTCCAGTTCCCGGTCGGTCGGCAGGTAGGCGCGCTCGATGATCGGGAGCTGGCGCGGGTGGATGGCCGCGCGGCCGAGGAAGCCGAGGGCGCGGCCGTGCGCGCAGGAGGCCGCCAGGCCCTCCAGGTCCCGGATGTCGGGGTGGACGGACTGGGGCGGCGGGGCGAGGCCGGCCGCGCGGGCGGCCACGACGACGCGGGCGCGGCACCAGTCCAGGCCGGAGTCCTGCTGTACGCCCAGGTCGGCGCGGAGGTCGGCCTCGCCGATCGAGACACCGCGCAGCGAGGGGTGCGCGGACGCGATGGCGTAGGCGCGCTCGATGGCCAGCGCGGTCTCCAGGAGGGCGTACAGCGGGGGCCCCGAACCGTCTGCCGGCGGCGGGCCCTGTACGGTCTCCGTCCGCGCCGCGACCCGGGCGATCTGCCCGGCGCACGTCACCTTCGGCAGCCGCAGCCCGGCCAGACCCGGCCGGGGCGCCACCGCCGCCAGGTCCGCGGCGGCCAGCGGACCGTCGACCGCGTTGATTCGCACGTGCACCGGGACCGGCGGCGGTTCGGTCAGCAGCTCGGCGGTGGCCGCGCGGGCGTACTCCTTGCGGTCCGGAGCGACCGCGTCCTCCAGGTCGACCACCACCACGTCCGCGCCGGAGGCCAGGGCCTTGGCCACGACGTGCGGGCGGTCACCGGGGGCGTACAGCCACGTGAGCGGGCAGAAGGCGGTCGCCGTCACAGGGCGCCCTCCGCACGCAGCGCGGCCAGTTCCTCCGGGGTGAGGCCGAGTTCGGTCAGGACCGCGTCCGTGTCGGCGCCGTGCGGGCGGCCCGCCCAGCGGATCGCGCCCGGGGTGGCGGAGAGCCGGAAGAGGACGTTCTGCATGCGCATCCGGCCGAGCTCCGGGTCGTGCAGCGTGGTCAGGGTGCCGAGGGCCCGATACTGCGGGTCGGCCATCACGTCCCGTACGTCCTGGACCGGCGCGATCGCCGCCTGGGCCTTCTCGAAGGCGGCCAGGACCTCGGTGCGGGTGTGCCGGGCGATCCAGCCGCCCACCGCCTCGTCGAGCACGTCGGCGTGCGCGGCCCGCTCCGCGCCGGTCGCGAACCAGGGCTCGTCGATCAGCTCCGGGCGGCCCACCAGCCGCAGCACGCGTTCCGCGACCGACTGCGCCGAGGTGGAGACCGCCACCCAGGTGCCGTCACTGGTGCGGTAGGTGTTGCGCGGGGCGTTGTTCCGGGTGCGGTTGCCGGTGCGGGGCTGGACGTAGCCGAGCTGGTCGTACCACAGGGGCTGCGGGCCGAGGACGGTCAGGAT
Source organism: Streptomyces sp. NPDC093064 (assembly GCF_044754605.1). NCBI lineage: Bacteria > Bacillati > Actinomycetota > Actinomycetes > Kitasatosporales > Streptomycetaceae > Streptomyces > Streptomyces sp. NPDC093064. The sequence goes on along the minus strand of NZ_JBIVPK010000007.1, from coordinate 58,442 downwards.
CGGCTCGATGATCGCCATGTCCACGATCTGGCCGGCCCCGGTGCGCTCCCGCGCCGCGAGCGCGGTCATCACCGCGTACGCCGTGGCCAGGCCCGCGATCGAGTCGGCGAGCCCGAACGGCGGGAGCGTCGGCGGCGCGTCCGGCTCGCCGGTGATCGCGGCGAACCCGCTCAGCGCCTCCGCCAGGGTGCCGAACCCGGCCCGGGAGGCGTGCGGGCCGAACTGCCCGAACCCGGTGACCCGGGCCAGCACCAGGCGCGGATTGGCCGCCGATAGCTCCGGCCAGCCGAGCTCCCACTTCTCCAGGGTGCCGGGCCGGAAGTTCTCCACGATCACGTCGGCGGTGGCGGCCAGCCGCAGCAGGGTGCGGCGGCCACCGGGTTTCGACAGGTCAAGCGTGATGGTGTGCTTGTTGCGGCCGAGCAGTTTCCACCACAGGCCGACCCCGTCCTTCGAGGGCCCGTGGCCCCGGGACGGGTCGGGCTTGACCGGGTGCTCCACCTTGATCACCTCGGCGCCGAAGTCACCGAGCATGGTGGCGGCGATGGGTCCGGCGAAGAGGGTGGCGAGGTCGAGCACGCGCAGACCGGCGAGCGGCCCGGTGGCGTCGGGCGCGGCGTCGTGGGGCGCGGTCATGAGGTGAGCCGGTCGATGTCGCTCATGGGGCGGGACGCCTCCAGGTGCGTGAGGTGGGCCAGGGTGTCGAAGCCGGTGCCGGCGAAGTCGCCCACCGATGTGGCCAGCCGGTTCTTGAGCGGCGCCGTCCAGCGGTCGGGCAGCGCGTTCGGGGAACCGGCGAGGAGGGCCGCGACACCGCCGGCCGTGGCACCGTTCGAGTCGGTGTCCCAGCCGCCGGAGACGGCGCGGCAGACGGAGCCGGTGAAGTCGCCGTCGGCGTGGGTCAGGGCGGCGGCGATCAGCGCGGTGTTGGGGACGGCGTGCACCCAGTGGCAGTCGGCGTGGGTGGCGTGCAGTTCGTCCACGGCCGCCTCGAAGTCCTCGTGGGTTTCCGCCAGTTGGATGGCGTGGCGCACGGCGCGGGCGAGCCGGGAGCCGGGTGGCACGACGGTCAGGCCGGAGGCCAGGCAGGTGTGGACGTCGTGGGTTCCGGTCGCCGCAGTGGCGATGGCGGCGGCGGCGAACATCGCGGCGTAGACGCCGTTCGCGGCGTGGGTGAGGGTGGCGTCGCGGTGGGCCTGCGCGGCCGCGGCCGCCGGGTCGCCGGGGTTGGTCCAGCCGTGCATGTCGGCGCGGATCAGGGCGCCGATCCACTCGCGGAAGGGGTTGCGGTGCCGCGCGGTGTGCGGGGGGTCGATGCCGAGCAGCAGGTTGCGGTAGGCGACGCGTTCGGCGGTGAAGGTGCGGCCTGCGGGGAGTTCGTCCAGCCAGAGGCGGGCGGTGTCGGTGGTCGTGAACCGCTTCCCGTGGCGTTGCAGCAGGAGGAGGTTGAGCAGGGGGTAGTTGAGGTCGTCGTCCTCGGGCATGCCGTCGATGTTCTCGGCCAGGGAGTTGGCCGCCGAGCGGCGGTTCCAGGGGTACGCGGCGGCCAGGTCCTCGGGTACGCCCTTGCCCGTGAACCAGGTGCTCAGGGGCCAGTTGCCGGTGGCCCGGGCGAGTTGGCGGATGCCGGTGAGGGGCAGCTTCTCCACGGGTTTGCCCAGCAGGCAGCCGGCGGCCCGGCCGAGCCAGGCGGCCTCCAGGGACTCGGCGGTCCCCGAGGGCGCGGGGGTGCCCGGCTGCTCGGGCCAGGCCGGGCACAGGGCCTTGATCGCGGCCAGGTCCGTCGGTTCCGCGTCCCCCAGCCGGCTGGGGAGTTCGGCCAGTTCGTCCAGGAGGTCCTCCGCCAGGAGGCGCAGGTAGCGGGAGGCGCGCCCTGGGGACGCGCCCGCGCGGGCCGGGGCCTCGGGTCCGCCCGCCGCGCGCCAGCGGGCGGCGATCGCCGACGGTTCGCGGCCGTCCTGCACCGCCTGGCGCAACTCGTGGCCGAGCAGGTCCTCCGGCTGGACCCAGGTCAGTCGGAGCATTCCGGGCCTCCCATTCCGGCGAACGCCCGCTCGTGGGCGCGCCGCCGCCGTACGTCCTTCGCGAAGATCTCCCGGCTCACCCCGGCCAGCGTGCGCGCCGGTTCCCACAGGTCCAGGCGGCTGGCCTCGGACACCGTCTTCGCCCAGTCCTGAGGGACGGGCGAGCCCAGCGCGCCCGCCAGCGCCCCGGCCATCGTCGCGATGGAGTCGCAGTCGCGGCCGTAGTTCACCGCGCCGAGGACGGCCTGGCGGAAGTCGCCGCGCGCCACCGTCAACATGCCCAGCGCGACGGGCAGTTCCTCGATCGCGTGCAGTCGGGAGGGGCGGCGGGCGCCCAGGGACGGGTTCCGGTAGTCCGGCCCGACTGTGTCGTAGGACGCCACCGCCTCCCGCAGCGGGCCCAGAGCCGACTCGAAGTCCGTGCGGCCGCGGGCCACTTCGCAGACCCGCTCGATCGCGGCGCGGGTGCCGTCCTTCGCCAGCGACAGGCACGCCGTCACCACCGAGTCCGGGCTCGCCCCCGGCGCGCACGCCGCCGCGACCCCGGCCGCCAGGACGCCCGCCGCCTCCCTGCCGTAGGACGACTGGTGGGCGCCCGCGATGTCGAGCGCCTCGGCGTAAGCGCCCGCCGGATTGGCCGCGTTGACCAGGCCCACCGGCGCCATGTACATCGCGGCACCGCAGTTGACGATGTTTCCGGTGCCGGCCTCGCGCGGGTCGACGTGGCCGTAGTGCAGCCGTGCCACGAGCCACTTCTCCGCCAGGAAGACCCGGTGCAGCGGCAGCGCCTCCGCCTGGAGTTCCGGGATCCAGCGCGGGTTCGTCATCAGGTCGGGCACCAGGTGGTCGGCGATCGCGTAGGCGTCGAGGTGGTCGCGGACGCGTGCATACACCCGCACCAGGGCGTGCGTCATCAAGGTGTCGTCGGTGATGTGGCCGTCGCCCTTGTGGTACGGGGCGATGGGGCGGGCGGTGCGCCACCGTTCGCCGTGCCAGGGTCCGACGACGCCGTGCACGCGGCCGCCGTGGCGCTCGAGGATCTGGTCGGGGGAGTAGCCCTCGACGGGGCCGCCGAGCGCGTCGCCGACGGCCGCTCCCACGAGCGCGCCGGCGATCCGCTCCTCCAGGTCCGCGTCCCGGACCACGCCTCGGCTCTGTTCTCCTTTGGGCGTCATGCCCGGAATCATCCTCCTGGAGGGGCCGGTTGTGCGGCTTCCAGGAGTTCGGCGAGTTCCACGAGGTCGGTGCCGGTGAGACGGGGCAGCACGCAGCCGGACAGGGTGCGGCAGGCCTCCCGCCAGGACGCCGGGATCGCCTCGCCGCCGCCCAGCGCGCCGGTCAGCGCGCCCGCCAGGGCCGGGGCGGAGTCGGCGACCCGGGACAGGCAGGCCGCCGCCGGCAGCGCCTCGGCGATCCGGCCGTCCGCCGCCGTGGCCAGGGCGAGGGCGACCGGAACCGTCTCGGCGGCGGCGATGCCGTAGCTGTAGACGTGGTCGACGATCCGGTGCTCCAGCAGCGGGACGAGCGCGAACGCGCCCTCGGTGTCCCGGGCCAGGCGCAGCGCGTGCCGGGCGTTGCGGCCGATCTCCGTTTGCTCGGGCAGCTCGGCCAGCGCCGCCGTGACGCACGCCCCGACCTCCGCGCCCGCCAGCGCCTCGGCGAGTGCCGCCGCCATCGCGCGGGCTCCGTGGACGCCGTCGCCGTCCTGGGTGTACCGGGCGTCGAACTCGGCCAGTTCGGCGGCGCACCGGGGGTCGCCCGGGTGGGCCGTGGCCAGCACACAGGCCCGTACGCAGGCGGCGTCGTCGAAGTAGTGCGGGTTGTCGTGCCCGCTGGCGGGCGGGCGCAGCCCGGTCGCCAGGTTGCCGAGCCCGGCCCGGACGGAGATGCGGGCGCGCAGCGGCAGTACCGCCGACTCGACCTCGGGGGCGCGTTCGGCTGCCGCCGCGACCTCGCCGGCCACGGCGTTCCAGGTCAGGTCGATCGCGGCCCGGATACGCCGCTCCCGGCCGAGGTCGCCGAGCGCCCGGTCGTCCCCGGCCCGCAGCAGGGCCTCCGCGGCGAACACCGCCCACTCGGCGTCGTCGGAGGGGCCGAGGCGCAGCGGCTCCGGAGGCTGGTTGAGCGCGATGGGCACGGGCAGCGTCGTCGTCGCGTTCAGCTCGGCGAACGTGTCCAGCTCCCGGGTGAGCCGCCGGGTCCACTCCGGCATCCGAGCGGCCCGATGCCGCGCGGCGGGCCACCCGGCGGCGTCCCCGGCGGCCAGCCCCAACAACAGCCCTTCGACCCGCCGCGTCACGGCCGCGCCTCGTCTTCGCCGGCGGTGAGCGCGTACGCCGACCGGTCCAAAGCGGGGAGTGCCTCAGGTCGTACGGGGGCTTCGTGCCGGGGGAGTCCGGCGGAGGCGCTCACCAGCAGGTCCGCCACGTCCAGTACGTGCCGGCCCGCCATCGACGGCAGGCAGCTGCCCCGGGCGGGGCCGATGGCCGTCGCCCACTCGTCCGGGATGGCCGAGAGGCCCTGCGTCGCGCCGGCCAGCGCGCCCGCGACTGCCGCCGTGGTGTCGGCGTCGCGGCCCATGTTGACGGCGGTGAGGACCGCCTCACGGAAGTCGCCGTCGGCGGCGGCGTACGCGCCGAAGGCCAGGGCGACCGCTTCGGGGGCCAGGTCGGTCCAGGGATAGCCGCCGATGACCACCGCGGAGCGGACCGCGCGTTCGCCGCGGTGGGCGGCGGCCGTGGCCCGGCGCAGTGAGCGGGCCGTCCAGGAGTCGTCCGGGACGGCGGCGTGGGCGGCGGCCACGACCGCGACCGGCGGCGCGCCCGCCATCGCCGCCGCGACCCCGGCGGCCACCGCCCGGCCGCCGTGAATGCCCTCGCCCTCGTGGCTGACCGAGCCGTCGATCGCCACCAGCCGGGCCGCCTCGGCGGGTCGCCCGGCGGCGAACACCCCGAACGGCGCCGCCCGCATGGCGAGCCCGTCGCTCCAGGCGTGCCGGTGCTGGGCGGAGATGGGGGCGGCCAGCCCCCGGCGCAGGTTCTCCAGCGTGCCCCGCTCGCTGAACCCGGCCCCGCGGAAGGGGCCCTCGGCGCGGTCGGCGATGAACTCGTGCCAGGCCGCCTCCACCAGGGCGGGGGTGAGCGCATGGCCGTGCCGGGCCAGCAGCAGCCCGGAGAAGATGGCGTACTCGGTGTCGTCCGTGCCGGCCGGCCGGTCGGTGACGTAGCCGGTGATCCGTCCCCAGCGGGCGCGGATCTCGGACGGCTTCAGATTCTCCGCGGGCGCCCCGAGCGCGTCTCCGACGGCGAGGCCGAGCAGCGCGCCGCGTGCCCGTTCGCGCGAGGCGGCCGGCGCCGGGGTCTGCGGGGCGCGGATGGTCGATCCCATGGCGGGCTCTCCTCTCGGGGCGACCCGCAGGGCGGGGAGCCCTCAGCGGAACTGTCCCCGGCGCGGGGCCCGGTGCAGCCTCGGGAACCTCACCATCACCCGTACGACATCTGTGCGCACTGCGTCACGGATGAGCGGCACGGCGCAAAAGCGCAGGTTAGCCCAGCCTTCCCTTGCTGGCGGCGGTGAAATTTCCCACGTAGATTCGGTGTTGTCAAAAAATAGAACTCGTCCAAAAGTCAGCCTTACCTAAGTTCTCGCCCGGCTCTCAGGGGGACCTCGTCATGGCCATCATCGACACCGAAGCGACGCTCCACGAGGCGCACCGCGACAACCACACGCACCGCGACGTGAACGGTGGCTGGCTGCGTCCCGCGGTCTTCGGCGCGATGGACGGCCTGGTCTCCAACCTCGCCCTGATGACCGGTGTGGCGGGCGGCGCGGTGGGCCAGCAGACCATTGTCCTCACCGGCCTCGCGGGCCTGGCCGCGGGTGCCTTCTCCATGGCGGCCGGCGAGTACACCTCCGTCGCCTCGCAGCGCGAGCTGGTCGAGGCCGAGCTGGACGTCGAGCGCCGCGAGCTGCGCAAGCACCCGGAGGACGAGGAGCGGGAGCTCGCCGCGCTCTACGTCTCGCGCGGCGTGGAACCCGGGCTCGCCCAGGAGGTGGCCCGGCAGCTGTCGAAGGACCCGGAGCAGGCCCTGGAGATACACGCCCGCGAGGAGCTGGGCGTCGACCCCGGCGACCTGCCCTCCCCGCTGGTCGCCGCGGTGTCGTCGTTCGGCTCGTTCGCGCTCGGCGCGCTTCTGCCGCTGCTGCCGTATCTGCTGGGCGCCAACGCGTTGTGGCCGGCCGTGCTGCTCGCCCTCCTGGGGCTGTTCGCCTGTGGTGCGGTGGTGGCCAAGGTGACGGCGCGCACCTGGTGGTACAGCGGTGTGCGGCAGCTCGCCCTGGGTGGTGCCGCCGCCGGTGTGACCTACGTCCTGGGTACCCTGTTCGGAACCGCCGTAGGATAAGGCGCTGGAACTTATGCGGATGGTCGCATAAGCAAGCCGTTGCTCGTTTACCCGTTGGTTTCGGCCGTGTGACCACGGGGCATGAGCCGTAAGCACTCGCAGGCAATGAGGCCTGTCGCGCATGCGCAGGGTCGGGCGACTCCGTCCTCCCTGTTCCCCCGGGCCGACGGACACCGATCCGACCGATCTCGTCCGCCGCCCGCCCCACAGCTTTCACCGCCGGTCGCGGTACCCCTGTCGACCCACGGTGCCCGCATGCTGGAACAGAGTTTCCGATTCCCGAGAAACCGCCCATCATGTAATCTGCACGAAATTTCGCATTTCCGGCAGAGGGCCAACGTCGTCCCTCGGCACTCGCACTTGCCACATGACGACGACGGGAGAGCCGATGCGTATGCCGCGCCAGCCGTCCCAGCATCCCGCGAACGACCAGAACTGGTCGTTCATGGATGCCCGCCCTGCCGCGCAGGGTATGTACGACCCCCGCAACGAGCACGACGCCTGCGGCGTCGGCTTCGTGGCCACCCTCACCGGCGAGGCGAGCCATGCGCTGGTCGAACAGGCGCTCACGGTTCTGCGCAACCTGGAACACCGCGGCGCGACCGGCTCCGAGCCCGACTCCGGCGACGGTGCCGGTCTGCTCTCCCAGGTGCCCGACGCGTTCCTGCGCGAGGTGGCCGGATTCGAACTGCCCGCGGCCGGTGCCTACGCCGTCGGCATCGCCTTCCTGCCCGAGGACGGCACCGAGGACACCGTCTCGCGCATCGAGGAGATAGCGGGCGACGAGGGCCTGACCGTCCTCGGCTGGCGCGAGGTCCCGGTCGCCCCCGAGCTGCTCGGCGCCACCGCCCGCTCCACCATGCCCGTCGTCCGCCAGCTGTTCGTCACCGACCGGGTGAGCGAGGGCATCGCCCTGGACCGCAAGGCGTTCGTGCTGCGCAAGCGCGCCGAGCGCGAGGCCGGCGTCTACTTCCCGTCGCTGTCGGCCCGCACCCTCGTCTACAAGGGCATGCTCACCACCGGCCAGCTCGAGCCCTTCTTCCCGGACCTGTCCGACCGCCGCTTCGCCTCGGCCATCGCGCTCGTCCACTCCCGCTTCTCCACGAACACCTTCCCGAGCTGGCCGCTCGCGCACCCGTACCGCTTCGTCGCGCACAACGGCGAGATCAACACCGTCCAGGGCAACCGCAACTGGATGCGCGCCCGTGAGTCCCGGCTGGCCTCCGGCCTGTTCGGTCCCCAGGAGACGCTGGAGCGGACCTTCCCGGTGTGTACGCCGGGCGCCTCCGACTCCGCCTCCTTCGACGAGGTCCTGGAGCTGCTCCACCTCGGCGGCCGCTCGCTGCCGCACTCCGTGCTGATGATGATCCCGGAGGCGTGGGAGAACCACGACGCCATGGACCCGGCCCGGCGCGCCTTCTACGAGTACCACTCCACGATGATGGAGCCCTGGGACGGCCCGGCCTGCGTCACCTTCACCGACGGCACCCAGGTCGGTGCCGTGCTCGACCGCAACGGTCTGCGCCCCGGCCGCTACTGGGTCACCGACGACGGCCTCGTCGTCCTCGGCTCCGAGGTCGGCGTGCTCGACGTCGACCCGGCAAGGGTCGTCCGCAAGGGCCGGCTCCAGCCCGGCCGCATGTTCCTCGTCGACACCGCCGAGCACCGCATCATCGAGGACGACGAGATCAAGGCGTCCCTCGCCGCCGAGGAGCCCTACGCCGAGTGGGTCCAGGCCGGCGAGATCGAGCTGGGCGACCTGCCCGAGCGCGAGCACATCGTGCACACCCACGCCTCGGTCACCCGCCGCCAGCAGACCTTCGGCTACACCGAGGAGGAGCTGCGCGTCCTGCTCGCGCCGATGGCCAAGACCGGCGCCGAGCCGATCGGCTCCATGGGCACCGACTCGCCGATCGCGGCCCTCTCCGAGCGCCCGCGGCTGCTCTTCGACTACTTCACCCAGCTGTTCGCGCAGGTCACCAACCCGCCGCTGGACGCGATCCGCGAGGAGCTGGTCACCTCCCTGCGCAGCTCGCTCGGCCCGCAGGGCAACCTGCTCGAGCCGACCGCGGCCTCCTGCCGCAGCGTTGTCCTGCCCTTCCCGGTGATCGACAACGACGAGCTGGCCAAGCTCATCCACGTCAACGCCGACGGTGACATGCCCGGCTTCAAGGCCGCGACCCTCTCCGGCCTGTACCGGGTCTCCGGCGGCGGTGAGGCGCTCGCCGCCCGCATCGAGGAGATCTGCGCCGAGGCCGACGCCGCCATCGGCAACGGCGCCCGCCTGATCGTCCTGTCCGACCGCCACTCGGACGCCGAGCACGCCCCGATCCCGTCGCTGCTGCTCACCGCGGCCGTCCACCACCATCTGATCCGCACCAAGCAGCGCACCCACGTGGGCCTGCTGGTGGAGGCCGGCGACGTCCGCGAGGTCCACCACGTCGCCCTGCTGATCGGCTACGGCGCCGCCGCGGTCAACCCGTACCTGGCGATGGAGTCCGTCGAGGACCTGGTCCGCGCGGGCACCTTCCTGCCGGGCGGTGAGCCCGAGGACGCCCTGCGCAACCTGATCCACGCCCTCGGCAAGGGCGTGCTGAAGGTCATGTCCAAGATGGGCATCTCCACCGTCGCCTCCTACCGGGGCGCCCAGGTCTTCGAGGCCGTCGGCCTGGACGAGGCCTTCGTCGACAAGTACTTCGACGGCACCGCCACCAAGATCGGTGGCGTCGGCATCGACGTCGTCGCCAAGGAGGTCGCCGCCCGCCACGCCAAGGCCTACCCGGCCTCCGGGATCGCCCCGGCGCACCGCGCGCTGGAGATCGGCGGCGAGTACCAGTGGCGCCGCGAGGGCGAGCCGCACCTGTTCGACCCGGAGACGGTCTTCCGCCTCCAGCACTCCACGCGCACCGGCCGCTACGACATCTTCAAGAAGTACACGGACCGGGTGAACGAGCAGTCCGAGCGCCTGATGACGCTGCGCGGCCTGTTCGGCTTCGCTTCCGACCGCGCGCCGATCCCCGTCGAGGAGGTCGAGTCGGTCTCCGAGATCGTCAAGCGCTTCTCCACCGGCGCGATGTCGTACGGCTCCATCTCCAAGGAGGCGCACGAGACCCTCGCCATCGCCATGAACCAGCTGGGCGGCAAGTCCAACACCGGTGAGGGCGGCGAGGACGCGGACCGCCTGTACGACCCGGCCCGCCGGTCCGCCATCAAGCAGGTGGCCTCCGGCCGCTTCGGAGTGACCAGCGAGTACCTCGTCAACTCCGACGACATCCAGATCAAGATGGCCCAGGGCGCCAAGCCCGGCGAGGGCGGCCAGCTGCCCGGCCACAAGGTCTACCCGTGGGTGGCCAGGACCCGGCACTCGACCCCCGGCGTCGGCCTGATCTCCCCGCCGCCGCACCACGACATCTACTCCATCGAGGACCTGGCCCAGCTGATCCACGACCTGAAGAACGCGAACCCGCGGGCGCGGATCCACGTCAAGCTGGTCTCCGAGGTCGGTGTCGGCACGGTCGCCGCCGGCGTCTCCAAGGCGCACGCCGACGTGGTCCTGATATCCGGTCACGACGGCGGTACCGGTGCCTCCCCGCTGACCTCGCTGAAGCACGCGGGCGGCCCCTGGGAGCTGGGTCTGGCCGAGACCCAGCAGACGCTTCTGCTCAACGGACTGCGGGACCGCATCGTCGTGCAGACCGACGGTCAGCTCAAGACCGGCCGCGACGTGGTGATCGCGGCGCTGCTGGGCGCCGAGGAGTTCGGCTTCGCGACCGCGCCGCTGGTCGTCTCCGGCTGCATCATGATGCGCGTGTGCCACCTGGACACCTGCCCGGTCGGCATCGCCACCCAGAACCCGGTGCTGCGTGAGCGGTTCTCCGGCCAGGCCGAGTACGTGGTGAACTTCTTCCGGTTCATCGCCGAGGAGGTCCGGCAACTGCTCGCCGAACTGGGCTTCCGCTCCATCGAAGAGGCCGTCGGCCACGCCGAGGTCCTCGACGTGGCCCGGGCGGTCGACCACTGGAAGGCGCAGGGCCTGGACCTGGAGCCGCTGTTCCACGTGCCCGAGCTGCCCGAGGGCGCGGTGCGCCACCAGGTGACCGCCCAGGACCACGGCCTGGAGAAGGCGCTCGACAACGAGCTGATCAGGCTCGCCGCCGACTCCCTGGCCGCGTCCGGCGCCGCCGACGCCCAGCCGGTGCGCGCCCAGGTCGCCATCCGCAACATCAACCGCACGGTCGGCACCATGCTCGGCCACGAGGTGACGAAGAAGTTCGGCGGTGCGGGACTGCCCGACGACACCATCGACCTCACCTTCACCGGCTCGGCCGGCCAGTCCTTCGGCGCCTTCGTCCCGCGCGGCATCACGCTGCGCCTGGAGGGCGACGCCAACGACTATGTCGGCAAGGGACTTTCGGGCGGCCGGATCGTGGTCCGCCCGGACCGCGCCGCCGACCACCTCGCCGAGTACAGCGTCATCGCGGGCAACACCCTCGCCTACGGCGCGACCGGCGGCGAGATGTTCCTGCGCGGCAAGACCGGTGAGCGGTTCTGCGTGCGCAACTCCGGCGCGCTGGTCGTCTCCGAGGGCGTGGGCGACCACGGCTGCGAGTACATGACCGGCGGGCGCGCGGTGGTCCTCGGCGAGACCGGCCGCAACTTCGCGGCCGGCATGTCCGGCGGCATCGCCTACGTCGTCGACCTCGACCGCGACAACGTCAACCCCGGCAACGCCGACGCGATCGAGCCGCTGGACGACTCCGACCGGCAGTGGCTGCACGACGTGGTGCGCCGGCACCAGGAGGAGACGGGCTCGACCGTCGCCGAGAAGCTGCTCGCCGAGTGGGACACCGCGGTGGAGCGCTTCAGCAAGATCATCCCCAGCACCTACAAGGCAGTGCTCGCCGCCAAGGACGCCGCCGAGCGGGCCGGTCTGTCCGAGACCGAGATCACCGAGAAGATGATGGAGGCGGCGATCCATGGCTGACCCGAAGGGCTTTCTGAACCACGGCCGCGAGGTCGCCGAGTCCCGCCCGGTCGAGGAGCGCAGGAGGGACTGGAACGAGGTCTACGTTCCCGGCTCGCTGCTGCCGATCATCAGCAAGCAGGCCGGCCGCTGCATGGACTGCGGCATCCCGTTCTGCCACAACGGCTGCCCGCTCGGGAACCTGATCCCGGAGTGGAACGACTACGCCTACCGCGGGGACTGGGCCGCCGCCTCCGAGCGGCTGCACGCGACGAACAACTTCCCCGAGTTCACAGGCCGGTTGTGCCCGGCGCCCTGCGAGTCGGCCTGTGTGCTCGGCATCAACCAGCCGCCGGTCACCATCAAGAACGTCGAGGTCTCGATCATCGACAAGGCGTGGGAGAGCGGCGACGTCGCCCCGCGGATCCCCGAGCGCCTGTCCGGCAAGACCGTCGCGGTCATCGGCTCCGGCCCGGCGGGCCTGGCCGCCGCCCAGCAGCTGACCAGGGCGGGCCACACCGTCGCCGTCTACGAGCGCGCGGACCGCGTCGGAGGCCTCCTGCGCTACGGCATCCCCGAGTTCAAGATGGAGAAGCGGCACATCAACCGCCGTATCGAGCAGATGCGCGCGGAGGGCACCCGCTTCCGTACCGGCGTCGAGATCGGCCGCGACCTGAAGGCCACCGACCTGAGGAAGCGCTACGACGCGGTCGTCATCGCCGCCGGCTCCACCACCGCCCGCGACCTTCCCGTCCCCGGCCGCGAACTGGGCGGCGTCCACCAGGCGATGGAGTACCTGCCCCTGGCCAACAAGGTCCAGGAGGGCGACTACGTGGTGGCGCCGATCTCGGCGGAGGGCAAGCACGTCGTCGTCATCGGCGGCGGTGACACGGGCGCGGACTGCGTGGGCACCGCCCACCGCCAGGGCGCGGCCTCCGTCACCCAGTTGGAGATCATGGCCCGCCCGAACGACGAGCGGCACCCGGTCGACCAGCCCTGGCCGACCTTCCCGATCCTCTACAAGGTCACCTCGGCCCACGAGGAGGGCGGCGAGCGGATCTACTCGGCCTCCACGACCCACTTCGAGGGCGACGAGGACGGCAACGTGCAGTGGCTGCACCTGGCCGAGGTCGAGTTCGTGGACGGCAGGCCGGCCCCCAAGCCGGGCAGCGAGCGCAGGATCCCGGCCCAGCTGGTCACCCTGGCCATGGGCTTCACCGGCACCGACCGGGAGAACGGCCTGGTCGACCAGTTCGGCCTGGAGCTGGACGAGCGCGGTAACATCGCCCGTGACGCGGACTTCCAGACCAACGTGCCCGGTGTCTTCGTCGCCGGTGACGCCGGCCGCGGCCAGTCCCTCATCGTGTGGGCGATCGCCGAGGGCCGCTCGGCCGCCCGCGGCGTCGACCGCCACCTCATGGGCGCCGGCGACCTGCCGGCCCCGATCCGCCCGACGGATCGCTCGCTGACGGTCTGACGGCACAACGGTGACCTGACGGTCGCTCATATACGTCCCACACAAAGGCGTGTGGAACACAGGCGGCGCCTGCTCAGTCCCCGACCGGACACAGGGCAGGCGCCGCCGCATGTCCCAAGCGCCAGCGCCCCGACAGACAACGTTCGCCCCGTCGCGACGCCCGGCACACTCCCCCGAGCTCTTCGAGCAGGGGGGACCCCACTCGCCGCGCCGGCCGAAAGCCCAAGTACGTCCAGTACGAGGACTTCCGGCCGGCGCTCCCCCAAGCTCTTCGAGCAGGGGGACCCCCAGAGCACGCACCGGACGCCGCTCCTTCACGGGCAAACGTTGCCTGCCGCGGCACTAGGACGCCTTGTACGTCTCCCCGTACACCTTCCACACCAGCGGGGTCTTCAGGTCCATGTTCCCGTCGTACAGGAACTGTCGCTGGGCGGTGTCGATGCGGCTGGTGTCGCGGTTCGTCTTCCGGGCCTTCATGGCCTCGCGGCGGATGTCCAGGAAGACGTCGAGGTAGCTCTTCTCCCGGCCGCCCGCGGCCGGGGTGTCGGCCTCCTTCAGGGCGCGCTCGCGCAGGGCGTAGAAGCCGTCCTTGTCGACGCCGGGACCGTGGAAGACCATCGCGTCGTAGTAGATGAACTGGCCCAGCGTGCCGAGGCCGTCGAGCTTGGCGAGGCGGACGGCCGGATTGAAGTAGGCGCGGTCGCGTTCGTCCTCCTGGGCCTTGCGGAAGGCCGGACGTTCCGACTCCGCCTTCCACGCCGCGGTGAAGTCCGGGTCCAGGCCCTCGTGGGAGTCCGTGCCGTCGACCTCGCGCAGCGCCGGCAGGAACCGGGCGAGGCCGTTGTCCGGGTGGGCCTTGGTGTAGCGCTCGACCAGGGTGAGCAGGTCGTGGGTACCGGTGCAGTAGCCGACGATCCCCGCGGTGTAGCCGTCGCCGTCGTCGACGTCCTCGATATAGCCGTAGGTGCTGCGCCAGTCGAGCGTGGAGTTCTCGGCGCTCGCCACGAGCCGCTGGGCCAGTTCCTTCTTCGCGGGCGCGGCCAGGCCCGGCGGTGCCTCGGCGACCACCTCGTCGTCCTGGGCCTTCTCCGACCGTTCGGCCCGCGCCTTGGCGTCCTCACGGGACTCGTGCGCGGCCGTGTGCTGCTTCGGCGCGGACGGGGCCGGGTCCCGCGGATCGAAGGCGAGCAGAACCGCCAACGCGACGACCGGAGTGGCCACCAAAAACAATATTCCAGGACGTTTCATGACAATTACCGTACGGCCCTGATCAGGCCGCCCCTCCCGACAGTTCCGAGACCTTCGCCCAGCTGAGCGCCATGAGCAGGACCAGCAGGGCCACGCACACGCCCGCCTGGACCAGAGTGCGACGGCCGCCGCGCGGCGCGTACGCGTACGCCAGGGTCACCACGCCGCCCGCCAGCAGGCCACCGAGGTGCCCCTGCCAGGAAGTGAGCCCGGCGGAGATCACCAGCCACAGCAGCAGGCCCGCCATGTACCGGTTGACGCCGTTCATGTCGTAGCCCAGCCGGCGGGCCATGACGTAGTACGCGGCGCCAAGACCGAAGATCGCGCCGGAAGCGCCGACCGTCAGGGCGTCCGGATCGATCAGCAGGACCAGGACCGACCCGCCGAGCGCCGACAGCAGGTACAGGGCGAGGTAGCGGGCGCGGCCCAACTGCGCCTCGACCACGCGGCCGGTGCTCCACAGCGCCGCCATGTTCATCACGATGTGCAGAATGCCGAACGTCCCCTCGGTGGCCGGCATATGCAGGAACGCGCCGGTCAGCAGCCGGTACCACTCGCCGCCGACCAGCCCCTCCGCGTGCATGTCGGAGCCGTACGGGTACTCCCACAGGTAGTGGCCGCCGTCGGTCCCCGCCAGTCCGCGCCCGAGCATCCCCAGACTGTCCACGACCGCCGGGCGCACCAACTCGCCCAGATAGGCGAGGATGTTGAGCCCGATGAGGACATACGTCACGACCGGCACCGCGCTGATCCGGCCACCGAACGCCGTCCGCGCCTGCCGCACCGACCGGGCGCCCTCCCTCACACACTCCGGGCACTGGTGGCCGACGGAGGCCTCTCGCATGCAGTCCGGGCAGATGTACCGGTCGCAGCGGACGCAGCGGACGTGGGACTCCACCCTGTTGTGGCGGTAGCAAGTGGTGACGGCGGACTCGGCATCCACGACCGGCTCCTCGGGCAACGCGGGGACATGGCTGAGCCGGTGGGGACGGCGGCGAACAAAATAGCGAAGTGCTGTGACAGATGGTAAAGGTGGGGCCCGCGATCCCGGAATCGCGATCAGGTCAGGTGTCGCACTCCAGGACGGTGCGGCACAGGGCGCACCGGGCGCGCATACGGCCTCCGACCGGGACCCTGATGCGCTGGTGGCAGGTGGGGCAGGAGAAGGACACCCGCAGGGGCTCCGGGCCGCCGCGGCTGAAGGAGTACGGCGCCTCCGGCTGGACGAGCGGTGCACGGCCGTGGTCCTGGGCGTGCCGGCGGTCGCGGGCGTACCGGCGGCGGCCCGCCCAGCCCGCCGCCGTCAGGGGCGGCTGCTGCTCGTCACTGCGGGCCCGGGCCATGCCCTTGACGTACGCCTCGTACCCCTGGGGGCTGGTGAACCACGTCGAGGGGTCCTCGCCGAACACCAGCGCCCGCTTGGCCAGCACGTAGCCGAACTCCTCCGGAGTGAGGTAGCCGAGCTTCTGCGACGACACGCCGTCCTCGCGGAAGGCGTCCAGCAGCAGCCAGCCCGCGCCCAGGTACGTCGCCACCGTGTCCGTAAGGATCTCGTTGTCGCGGGTGCTGGGGAAGGACAGGTCCAGGCGGTGCAGGTAGACGTGGGTCACCTCGTGGGCGAGGGCCGCGCCGATGTCCCGGCGGTGGGTGCGGAAGCGGTCGTTCAGCTCGACGAAGTACTCGGGGCCCGCCGCCAGCTCGACGTTCGCCGCGTGCGTCATCTCGCGGAAACCGACGATCATTCGGGCGTCCGGCAGCCGGTAGTGGCGGACCAGTTCGCGGGCCACGCGCTGGGCCCCCAGATGCAGGTCGTCGGTGTCGCAGAAGGCCACGTCGGCCGGGGCCACGCTGGTCGCGAACGTCTGCACGGTGCCATAGGAGAGCCGCTTGTACAGGGAGGTGATCGCGGCCCGCACCGTCTCCAGATGCGGGTAGCCGTGCACCACCGGTCCGCCGTTCGCCACGTCCGAACCCCCAAAGACGCCCTGAACTCTCTCCCACTTTATGCGCGCGAGCCCCGATTCCGCCCGGCGTCCGCGCCCCGCGGCACCTGGCGCCCGCCGTCCGCACCCGCTGTTGACCACGGGTCGGACGCTCATGATCGGAGCGCCGCCCACCCCGTAGGGTTGGAGCCCATGACCACCAGCAGCACCGGTACCGGTGACGTCGTCCCCGCCGTTCACGAGGAGCTCGCGCGGCTGCGCGAGAGCATCGACAACATCGACGCGGCCGTCGTCCACATGCTCGCCGAGCGGTTCAAGGCGACCCAGCAAGTCGGCCACCTCAAGGCCGCCCACCAGCTGCCGCCCGCCGACCCGGCCCGCGAGGCCCGGCAGATCGCCCGGCTGCGCGCCCTCGCCGAGGACGCCAAACTGGACCCGGCGTTCGCCGAGAAGTTCCTGAACTTCATCATCGCCGAGGTGATCCGCCACCACGAGCGCATCGCGGAGGACGCCGGCAACGGCGAGACCCCGGCGACCTGACCCCTGCCTGCCCGCCCGCCCGCGCGCCGCCGAACGCGCCCCCGCGGACCGCGCACGCCTTGCGTCCTTCGGCGACACCCCCTCGTGCCCGCTCCGGGCCATCAGGCAGCATGGCGTCCATGTCCGTACTCACGCGCGACGAAGCGCAGACCCGTGCCAAGCTCCTCGACGTCCACCGGTACACCGTCGACCTCGACCTGACCGGTGGGGACGACACCTTCGACTCCCGGACCGTGATCCGGTTCACCGTACGGGCAGGCCGGGACAGCACGGACACGTTCGTCGAGCTCAAGCCCGCCCACCTGCGCTCCGCCACCCTCGACGGACAGCCCCTCGACCCGCGCGATCTCGACGGCAACCGCCTGCCGCTGAAGAACCTCGCCCCCGGTGAGCACGAGCTGCGCGTCGACGCCGCCATGCGCTACTCCCGCACCGGCGAGGGCATGCACCGCTTCACCGACCCCACCGACGGTGAGGCCTACGTCTACACGCAGCTGTTCCTGGACGACGTCCAGCGCGTCTTCGCCGCCTTCGACCAGCCCGACCTCAAGGCCGTCTTCGAACTCGCCGTCACCGCCCCCGAGGGCTGGACCGTCCTCGCCAACGGCGTCACCGAGCACACCGGCAACGGCGTCTGGAAGGCCGCGCCCACCCCGCTGATCTCCACCTACCTCGTCGCCGTCGCCGCCGGCCCCTGGCACTCCGTACGCACTGAGCACCGCGGCCTGCCCTTCGGCATCCACTGCCGCCGCTCGCTGGCGCCCCACCTCGACGCGGACGCCGACGAGATCCTCGACGTCACCCGCGCCTGCTTCGACCGCTACCACGAGAAGTTCGACGAGCCCTACCCCTTCGACTCCTACGACCAGGCCTTCGTCCCCGAGTTCAACGCGGGCGCCATGGAGAACCCGGGCCTGGTCACCTTCCGCGACGAGTTCGTCTACCGCTCCGCCGTCACCGACACCGAGCGGCAGACCCGCGCCATGGTCATCGCCCACGAGATGGCCCACATGTGGTTCGGCGACCTGGTCACCCTCAGGTGGTGGGACGACATCTGGCTGAACGAGTCCTTCGCCGAGTACATGGGCTACCAGACCACCGCCGAGGCCACCCGCTTCACCGGCACCTGGACCGACTTCGGCGTCGCCCGCAAGTCCTGGGGCTACGACGCCGACCAGCGCCCCTCCACCCACCCCGTCGCCCCGGACGCCGTCGACGACACTGCCTCCGCCCTGCTCAACTTCGACGGCATCTCCTACGCCAAGGGCGCCTCCGCACTGCGGCAACTGGTCGCCTGGCTCGGCGAGAAGGACTTCCTGGCCGGTATCAACACCCACTTCAAGCGGCACCGGTTCGCCAACGCCACCCTCGCCGACTTCATCGACTCCCTCGCCTCCGCCACCGACCGCGACGTGCACGCCTGGGCCGAGGCCTGGCTGCGCACCACCGGCGTGGACACGCTCACCGCATCCGTCGACGCCGTGCCCGGCCAGTGGACCCTCGCCCTCGACCGCGACGGCAGCCGCCCGCACCGCGTCACCGTCGGCGTCTACGACCGCGACCTGGGCGACGGCAGCAGCCTGGTCGTCCGGGAGCGCTACGAGACCGACGTCCCGCAGGACGGCACCGGCCGTGCGCGCTCCGGCACCCGGCCCGCCCTGGTCGTGCCCAACGACCAGGACCTGACCTACGCCAAGATCCGCCTGGACGAGACCTCCCTGGAGACCGCCCTGCGCGGCCTGTCCGGCGTCCCCGACGCGCTCACCCGCGCCGTGGTGTGGAACACGCTGCGCGACATGGTCCGCGACGGTGAACTCGCCCCCGCCGACTATCTGGCGACCGCCTCCGCCCACCTGCCCGAGGAGACCGACCTCGCCCTCGTCCAGGGTGTCCTGGCCTTCGCCACCGGGCAGATCGCCGACCGGTACGTCGACCCCGGGCAGCGGCCCGCCGCCGTCGCCGCCCTCGGCTCCCTGTGCCGCGACCTCATCCGCCGCACCGAGGACGGCGACAACCCCGGCCTGCGCCTGACCGCCGTGCGCCACTTCATCGACGTCGCCGCCCATCCGGACACCATCGCCGCCTGGCTCGCCGACGGCACCGTCCCCGGCGGCCCCGAACTCGACCCGGAGCTGCGCTGGCGCGTCCTGAGCCGCCTCGCCGTCCTCGGCGCCGTCGACGAGGCCGCCATCGCCGAGGAACTCGACCGCGACCCGTCGGCCACCGGCCAGGAGGGCGCCGCCCGCTGCCGGGCCGCGCTGCCCGACGCCGAGGCCAAGCGCGCGGCCTGGGAGTCGATGTTCGCCACCGACGAGCGCACCGACCTGTCGAACTACCTGTTCATCGCCACCGCGCAGGGCTTCTGGCAGCCCGAACAGGCCGATCTCGTACGGGACTACGTCCCCCGCTTCTACCAGGACGCGGTCGCCCTCGCCGACCGCCGCGGCCCCGCCATCGCCGAGGCCGCCGGGCGCTGGGCGTTCCCGGTGCACGCCGTCGACGCCGACCACCTGCGGCTGGGCGAGGCCTGCCTGCACGACGGCGCCCCCACCCCGGCGCTCCGCCGCAAGCTCGTCGACCAGCTCGACGACCTGTCCCGGACGCTGAAGGTACGGGAGGCGTAGAACACGACCGGTCGCCGCCGGTCTGCGGGCCGGCGACGACCGGGATCACCGCCCCGCTGTGGGCAGCCCGCGAAGCCGGCCCTCCTGCTCTCCTCCCCGAAGACCGGCGCTACGTCGAGCCCGTCCACCACCCCCTTTCCGAGGGGACGCCCGGCTGTTCAGGGCGGTGGTGTGGTGGTCACTCGTTCGTGTGGGCCTGGTGGGATTCGAAGAGGGGAGCGAGCGGTGGGATTACGTTGACGGCATGTCACGTTTTCGTATGTATCCGACGAGCGAGCAGGCGGGCATTATGCTCGAACACTGCGCGCACGCCCGGTACGTGTGGAACCTGGCCGTCGAGCAGCACGCGCACTGGGCGCCGGGCAGGAACCCCGCCCCGGGGTTTGCCGAGCAGTGCCGTCAGCTGACCGAGGCGCGCCGGGCAAGTGAGTGGCTGCACGCGGGGAATGCTGATGTGCAGCAGCAGGCATTGAAGGATTTCGCCAGGGCGAAGAACGCGCGGTTCACCTCCGGGCTCGGCGAGCCGACGTGGCGGAAGAAGTTCGCGCACGAGGGTTTCCGCGTGATCGGCACGGATCGGGTGCCGGAGTTCGAGGGCGACGGTAGGCCGAAGCTGAACGCCAAGGGCAGGCAGGTCATGAGCCGGTTGGTGGTGGTGCAGAAACTCAACCGGCGCTGGGCTCAGGTGAGGGTTCCCGGCTGTGGCTGGGTACGGTTCAGGACCACCCGCCCGGACCTGCCCAAAGCGAAGACGTTCCGTGTCACCTTCCGCAACGGTCAGTGGCACATCGCGTTCGCGGTCATCCCCGAGCCGATCGGTGCATCCGGCACGGGTGGAGTCATCGGCGTCGACCGGGGAGTCAGGATCACCGCCGCGTTGTCGGACGGGCGGAAGCTGAACTGCCCGCAGCTCACCGTCCGGGAGCGTGCCCGGATCCGTAAGCACCAGCGTCGGGCGGCCCGCGCCCCGAAGGGAAGCGAGTGCAAGCGAGCCGAGCACGCCAAGGTGGCCAAGCTCAAGGCCCGCGAAGCCGGCCGACGCAAGGACTGGTGCGAGAAAACCTCGACGATGCTCGCCCGCAGCTATGACCTGGTGCGGTTCGAAAAGCTGAACATCAAGAACATGACCGCCTCAGCGAAGGGGACCATCGAGCAGCCCGGCAGGAATGTACGAGCCAAGGCTGGGCTGAACCGGGCGATCCTTGCCCAGGGCTGGGGCCTCCTGCGTCGTCGGACGCAGGAGATGGCCCCTGGCCGGGTCGAAGACGTACCCGCCCAGTACACGTCTTTGCGCTGCAGTGCCTGCGGATGGATCGAGAAGAACTCGCGCAAGAGCCAAGCCGAGTTCGTCTGCGTGTCCTGCGGGTTCAGCTGCAACGCCGATGAGAATGCAGCACAGAACGTCGCGGCAGGACAGGGCGGCATTCCCCGCCCCCGGCGCACAGCCGGTGCCGGAGGGGTGACAGCGGCCACCAGCCGCTCGAGCGCCCGTGAACCTCAACCCGCCTGGGTTGGAATCCCCCTCTTTTGAAAGAGGGGGAGGATGTCAAGGAGGACAGTCCCATGAGCACCCCGCCGCCCCCGGAGCACCCCGCCCGTCTCGCCTCCGGTCCCGACGGCCCGCACGCCCTGCGGCCCCTGCTCGACACCGTGCTCGACGCCCTCGACAGCGGCCGCCGCGCCCGCGGCGGCCCCCTGCCCGCGGGCGGGCCCGAGGCGGTCGCCGCCCGGCTGCGCGACGCCGTGGGCGAGGTCCTGCCCGAGCACGGCGACCCGGCCGCCCTGCGCGACCTCGTGCACGCCCTCGCCGAAGGCGCCGCCGACCCCGCCGACCCGCTGTGCGCGGCCCATCTGCACTGCCCACCGCTCGCCGTGGCCACCGCCGCCGACCTCGCCGTCAGCGCCCTCAACCCGTCCCTGGACTCCTGGGACCAGGCACCCGCCGCCTCCGAACTCGAAGCCCTCGTCACGCGGACGCTCGCCCGCGAGACCGGCCTCGCCGACTCCGTCGT
Organism: Streptomyces sp. NPDC093064; assembly: GCF_044754605.1. Taxonomy (NCBI): domain Bacteria; kingdom Bacillati; phylum Actinomycetota; class Actinomycetes; order Kitasatosporales; family Streptomycetaceae; genus Streptomyces; species Streptomyces sp. NPDC093064. Next base: position 37,208 of record NZ_JBIVPK010000007.1, on the reverse strand, counting down.
CACCACCGGCGGCACCGAGTCCAACCAACTCGCCCTGCTGCTCGCCCGCGAGTCCTGCGGCGGCGGCCTCCGCCTGGTCTGCGGCGCCAACGCGCACCACTCCCTGCCCCGCGCCGCCTGGCTGCTCGGCCTGCCCGAACCCGTGGTCGTGCCCGCACCCTCCGGCACCCTCGACCCCGCCGCGCTGCACGGTGTCCTCACCGACCTCGGCGGACCGCGCGGCTCCCTCCTCGTGGCCGCCACCGCCGGCACCACCGACGCCGGCCTCATCGACCCCCTCCCGGAGATCGCCGGACTGTGCGCCGCCCACGGCGCCCGGCTGCACATCGACGCCGCCCACGGCGGGGGACTGCTGTTCAGCGAACGCCACCGGGACAAGCTGACCGGGCTCGAAGCCGCCCACACCGTCACCCTCGACCTGCACAAACTCGGCTGGCAGCCGGTCGCCGCCGGACTCCTCGCCGTCCGCCACCCCCGTGACCTCGCCGTCCTGCACCAGCGCGCCGACTACCTCAACGCGGGCGACGACACCGAGGCCGGCCTGCCCGACCTGCTCGGCCGCTCCCTGCGCACCACCCGCCGCCCCGACGTCCTCAAGATCGCCGTCACCCTCAAGGCCCTCGGCCGCCGCGGCCTCGGCGCCCTCGTCGACCAGGTCTGCGCCCGCGCCCGCGAGTTCGCCGACCTCATCCACGACCACCCCGGCTTCGAGCTCCACGACCGGCCCACCATCAGCACCGTCCTGTTCCGGCCCGCCGGCGCCACCGACGACGCCGTCGCCGCCGTACGCCGCCGACTCCTCACCGAAGGCCGTGCCGTCCTCGGCCGCGCCCGCCTCGACGACCGGCTCTGGCTCAAGGCCACCCTGCTCAACCCGGACACCCGGACCGAAGACCTGGCCGCCCTGCTGAAACTGGTGGAAGGAAGCACCCCCCGATGAACCATCCCGCACACCTCACTTCCCAGGCGCCCCGCGACCTGGTCGGCATCGGCATCGGGCCGTTCAATCTCTCCCTGGCCGCGCTCGCCCACCCTCTCACCGGTCTCGACACCGTCTTCTACGAGCGGCGCCCCCGTTTCCACTGGCACCCCGGCCTGCTCATCGACGGCTCCCGCGTCCAGGTGCCCTTCCTCGCCGACCTGGTCACCCTCGCCGACCCGGCCAGCGAGTGGTCCTTCCTCAACTACCTCAAGACCCGCGGCCGGCTCTTCCCCTTCTACTTCGCCGAGCGCTTCCACATCCAGCGCGCCGAGTACGACGCCTACTGCCGCTGGGTCTCCGAGAACCTGCCCTCGGTGCGCTACGGCCACCAGGTCGACGCCGTCCGCTGGAACCCCGAACTCGCGCTCTTCGAGGTCGACTTCACCCAGCTCGACGCCGACGGCGAGGCGGAGGCCGTCGGCCGTGTCCACACCCGCAACGTCGTCCTCGGCATCGGCACCGAACCCCATGTGCCCGCCCCGCTGAGGCCCCTCGCCGACGCCCCCGGCGTCCCCGTCATCCACGCCGCCGACTACCTCGACCACCGCGACACCCTGCTCGCGGCCGGCCACATCACCGTCGTCGGCTCCGGACAGTCCGGCGCCGAGGTCTTCCTCGACCTGCTGCGCCACCGCCGGGCCGGCGGCGAGCGGCTGCACTGGATCGGCCGCACCGAGGCCTTCGCCCCGATGGAATACTCCAAGCTCGGCCTGGAGCACTTCACCCCCGACTACATGCGCTACTTCCACGACCTGGCCGAACCCGTGCGCGACCGGCTCGTCGACGGCCAGTGGCAGCTCCACAAGGGCGTCGATGCCGACACCCTCGCCGCCATCCACGACGAGCTCTACCGCCGCACGCTGGACGGCGGCTGGCCCGACGCCGTCCTGACCCCCGGCATCCTGGTCCGCACCGCCGGCCGGGTCGCCGGTTCCCGGATCGAACTCCACCTCGAACACGTGCAGCAGGGCACCCGCACCCGCCTCACCACCGACGCCGTCGTCCTTGCCACCGGCTACCGCGAACGCCCCGTCACGCCCCTGCTCACCGGTCTCGACCTCTTTCTGCGCCGCGACGGCAAGGAACGTCTTTGTGTCGACGAGCAGTTCCGCCTCGCCCTCGACCCGGCCATCACCGCCACCGGCTGCCATGTCCACGTGCAGAACGCCGAACGCCACACCCACGGCGTCGGCGCCCCCGACCTGGGCCTCGCCGCCTGGCGCAGCGCCACCATCCTCAACGCGGTGACCGGGACACAGGCCTACCCGCTGCCCGCCCGTACCGCCTTCACCACCTTCGGCCTGGAACGGGGACGGCCCCAGATCCCGCCGTCCCGCCAGGTCAAGGCGCTGACGCCCCTGGCGGACGGGATCTGAGGCCGTCCTGCGAAGAAGGAAACCGGTCGAACCGATCAGAACACCGGCGTGCCGTTGCGCGTCAGCTTCCAGTCCAGCGACGCGAAGTCCTTCGGGTCGAGCACGCCCTTCGCCGTGACCCACTCAGCGATCCGGGTGCGGATCTCGGTCGACTCCGCCCACAGCTCCTTCGCCGAGGCCACGTGCGGGAACGCGCCACCGCCGTTGGCACGGTAGTTGTTCACCGCCATCACGAACTCCTGGGCGTCGTCCAGCGCCGCACCGTTGAACGTCAGGTTCTTGATCCGCGAACCGGCCGGCTGGGCGATGTCGATGTCGTACTGCAGCCCCGACACATAGTCGTAGTTGTAGTCCGGGCGGCCGCCCGCGTTCGTCAGCTTGTTCACGTCGACCGTCGCGCCGGCGGCCGTCTGCACGAAGTACTCCGCCGAGTACTCCAGGTACGCCCGCAGCTGGGCACCCGTCATCAACTTGGCGACCAGCGTGTTGTCGTACACGTACAGGCTCGACAGGTCCCGGATCGTCACCTTGCCGGCCGGGATCTCCGAGGTGCGCGAGAAGGGGGAGGCCTGCGAGACGACCGGCAGCGCGGCGTACTGCGTGCCCGCCAGCGCGGCCTTCACCACGTCCTCCTGCACCTTGTTGATCAGGTCGATGATCGGGGCGTCCTTGTAGCGGGCGTCGATGGTGGTGAGGGTCACCGTCGCCTGGCCGACCACCTGGTTGACGTACTTCACGACCTCCGCGTGCTGGTCCGACAGCAGCTTGGTGATCTTCGGGTCGTCCGCGACGGTGTTGGCGTTGCGCAGCGAGGCGGAGACCGACTCCACCTCCCACTGGCCCTTGACGAACACCAGCTCGATGTCGAAGAGGGAGAGCCGCTCGGCGTAGCACAGCGGCTCCGACAGCACGACCGTCTTGCCGGTCTTGTCGTTGACGACCTTCAGCTCCGCGATCTCCTTGTGCGCGTGGCCCACCAGGATCGCGTCGATGCCGGGCACCTGCCGGGCGATGTTCGCGGCGGCGTCCTCCACGTACGGCAGCTGGTCGCCGTACGACGAGGTGCCGGACGTGCCCGAGTGCGCCGAGACGATGACCACGTCCGCGCCCATCGAACGCAGCTTGGGCACCCACTTCGCGGCCTGCTCCTCAAGACCCGGGAAGTCCAACTTGCCCTGGACATAGGCCTTGTCCCAGATCGCGATGCCCGGGTTGGTCAGACCCAGCACGGCCACCGTCACCGGGGCGGCGCCCGGCGCGTGGAACTTCTTCATGAAGTACGGCGGGAAGGCCGGCTTCTGGGTCTTGTGGTCCACCGCGTTCGCGCCGAGCAGCGGGAAGTTGCACTGCTCCTCGAACTTGCGCAGCGTCTCGATGCCGTAGTTGAACTCGTGGTTGCCGAGCGCCACCGCGTCGTACCCGATGGCGTTCATGGCCTTGGCCATCGGGTGCACCGGACCGCGCTTTGCGGTGATCGGGTCGACCTTCGCGTAGTAGTACGTCAGCGGGGTGCCCTGAATCGTGTCACCGGCGTCCAGGAGCAGCGTGTTCTCACGGCCCTTCTCCTTGCGGACCTGGTCGACCAGCGTGGAGACCCGGGCCAGGCCCTGGGCGTTGCCCGCCGCGTCGCTGTACTCGCCGTCCTTGAAGTAGTCCCAGTTGAACACGTGCCCGTGCAGGTCGGTCGTGCCCATGACGGTGAGGGAGTAGCGCTTGCCCGGGTTCTCGGGCTTCTGGCCCGCCGCGGCGGAAGCGGCGGGCGCGGCCTGCGCCGCCGGAGCCGCCACGGCGCCGGCCAGCGCCACCCCCGCCCCGGTGGCGGCGGACTTCGAAAGGAACTTCCGGCGGTTCAACGGCATGTCTGGTTCTCCTCGTGAACAGGTCGATGACGCGCGTAGATTCTGGCGGCCCGCGACGAACCGCAACACCCCCGGAAGGTTGCGATCTGATGACCGGCGGGCGCGGAGAACCGGGCACTGGTGACAGAGTGGGACGTATGACCTCAGCCCCCGCACCGGAACCCGTCCCCGCCGTCCCCTACGGCACCCCCGACGCACCCCGGATCGCCGTCCGCGGTGAGGCACACCTCGAAGTCGACCCCGAGATCGCCCGTATCGACATCACCGTCACCGCCCGCGGCAAGGACCGCCGTTCCGCCCTGGACGACCTCACCCGGCGCAACGCCCGCGTCCTCGACCTCGTCAAGTCCTACGGCCAGGCGGTCGAACACCTGGAGACCGGCGCCTTCTCCATCGCCCCCGAACCGACCCGGCACGGCCGCGGCGAGCGCGTCCGCACGTACCACGGCGCCGTACGCCTCACCGCCGAACTCTCCGACTTCACCGCCCTCGGTGAACTCACCACCCGACTGGCCGACTTGGAACTCACCCGGGTGGACGGACCCTGGTGGTCGCTGCGCCCCGGCTCGCCGGCCCACCGGGAGGCACGCCGGCAGGCCGTGCAGGAGGCCGTCCAGCGGGCCAGGGAGTACGCCGAGGCGCTCGGCACCTCGCTCACCGCCCTCGTGGAGATCGCCGACATCGGAGTGGAGGGCGCCCCGCCCCGGCCGCAGGCCCCCGGACGGATGCGGGCGATGGCGGCCTACGGAGGTCCGGCGCCGCAGGACGAGGCCGCGCCCCTGGACCTCGAACCCGAGCGGCAGCACGTCCACGCGCAACTCGACGCGCGATTCACCATGGCACCGCCCAGACTGTGATTACGTCCGTTGCGTCTTCCGGTCCGCGAACGGGGCGAACGCTCGTCGGAGCGCCGTCCCGCACAGTTCAACAGTTGTCAATACTCCTTCATTCAAAGGTTGTTGAGTAGTCACGTCGTACCAATCGTCTACCCACTGGTAAGGCCTAGGCTCACATCATGCGCCGAGCAAAGATCGTTTGTACTCTGGGGCCCGCCACCGACACGTACGACCAGATCAAGGCACTGGTCGACGCCGGAATGGACGTCGCCCGATTCAACCTCAGCCACGGCGGCCACGCCGAACACGAGGAGCGCTACCGGCACGTACGCCGGGCCGCCGACGAGACCGGACGCAGCGTCGGAATACTCGCCGACCTTCAGGGTCCGAAGATCCGGCTCGGCCGCTTCCGCGAAGGACCCGTACTCCTCGAACGCGGCGACACCTTCACCATCACCGTCGAAGAGGGCGTCGAGGGCGACCGCCGCATCTGCGGCACCACCCACGCCGGCCTCGCCGAGGACGTCACGCCCGGCGAGCGCATCCTCGTCGACGACGGCAAGGTGGGCCTCGAGGTCACCGCCGTCCACGGCCCCCGCGTCCGTACCCGGGTGATCGAGGGCGGCGTGATCTCCGACCACAAGGGGCTCAATCTGCCGGGCGTCGCCGTCTCGGTCCCTGCCCTGTCCAAGAAGGACGAGGACGACCTGCGCTGGGCGCTGCGCACCGGCTTCGACGTCGTCGCGCTGTCCTTCGTCCGCAGTGGCCGGGACATCCTCGAGGTCCACCGCGTCATGGACGACGAGGGCCGCCGCCTCCCCGTCATCGCCAAGATCGAGAAGCCGCAGGCGGTGGAGGCCGTCGACGATATCGTGGCCGCCTTCGACGGCATCATGGTCGCCCGCGGCGACCTGGGCGTGGAAATGCCGCTGGAGCAGGTCCCCATCGTCCAGAAGCGCGCGATCAAGCTGGCCCGGCGGAACGCCAAACCGGTGATCGTCGCCACCCAGATGCTCGACTCGATGATCGGCAACTCCCGCCCGACCCGCGCGGAGGCCTCGGACGTGGCCAACGCGGTGCTCGACGGCACGGACGCGGTGATGCTGTCGGGCGAGACCAGTGTGGGCAAGCACCCGGTGGAGACGGTGCGGACGATGGCCCGCATCGTCGCTGCGGCCGAGGAGGACCTCCTCGCCAAGGGCCTGCCGCCGCTGACCGATCACAACAAGCCCCGCACCCAGGGCGGCGCCGTCGCCCGCGCGGCGGCGGAGATCGGCGACTTCCTCGGCGCCAGGTTCCTGGTCGCCTTCACGCAGTCGGGCGACACCGCCCGGCGGCTCTCCCGCTACCGCTCACCCATTCCGCTGCTGGCCTTCACCACGGAGCCGGCCACCCGTTCCCAACTCAGCGCCACCTGGGGTGTGGAGACGTTCCTGGGTCCGCGCGTCGACTCGACCGACGCCATGGTCGACCAGGTCGACGAACTGCTGCTGAGGTACGGCCGCTGCAAGAAGGGCGACGTGGTGGTGATCACAGCGGGCTCGCCCCCGGGGGTGCCGGGCTCGACGAACCTGGTCAGGGTTCACCACATCGGGGAGGACGACACTCCCAAGTAGAACTTGCGACCTTGGATTCGGAGGAAACGTACCCCGGGTCGGATTCGAACCGACGCTGGATGGTGTTTGAGACCATTGCCTCTACCGCTGGGCTACCGGGGCCCCCTTTGAAACAAAGATCGACGGTCACCCGCCGTCCCCCCACCTTACCGCAGCTGGGTACGCTCTTGGAGCAGTACCCGCCCGCCCCGGAACAAGGAGCGCCCCCGTGACCGCCGAGTCGCCCGAGCCCGTAGACGTGTCCGACGACGACAAGTCGCACGTGCCTCCGCTGACGACCCGCGTCGTCATCGCCGAGGACGAGGCGCTGATCCGGCTCGACCTCAAAGAGATGCTGGAGGAAGAGGGCTACCGGGTCGTCGGTGAGGCCGGGGACGGCGAGCGGGCTGTGGAGCTGGCCCGCGAGCACCACCCGGACCTGGTGATCCTCGATGTGAAGATGCCCAAGCTCGACGGCATCTCGGCGGCGGAGCGGATCGCCGAGGAGCGGATCGCGCCCGTTCTCATGCTCACCGCCTTCTCGCAGCGCGACCTGGTGGAGCGCGCCCGGGACGCCGGGGCGATGGCGTACCTGGTGAAGCCGTTCAGCAAGAGCGACGTCGTTCCCGCCATCGAGATGGCCGTCTCGAGGTTCACCGAGCTGAAGGAGCTGGAGAAGGAGGTCGCGGACCTCGCCCAGCGGCTGGAGACCCGCAAGCTGGTCGACCGCGCCAAGTCGATCCTTCAGACGGAGTACGGGCTGACCGAGCCGGCCGCCTTCCGCTGGATCCAGAAGACCTCGATGGACCGCCGCATGTCGATGCAGCAGGTCGCGGAGGCGGTCATCCAGGACAGCGAGGAGAAGAAGGCCGCGAAGGGCGCCAAGCCCGACAAGGACTGAGCCGGGCGGGCCGGTACCCGCAGGCAAGGGGCCCGCGTCCCCTCACGGGACGCGGGCCCCTTCTCGTTCCGGTGGTCACCGGGCGGGGTCAGTCCTCGCCCAGGTACGCCTTGCGGACCGATTCGTCGTGCAGCAGGTCCTGGCCGGTGCCGGACAGCACGATGTTGCCGACTTCCATGACGTGCCCCTGGTCGGCGAGGGAAAGCGCCGCCTGGGCGTTCTGCTCGACGAGCAGAATCGTCGTGCCCTGGGATTTCAGCTCGGCGATGGTCGCCATGATCTTCTGCATCATGATGGGGGAGAGACCCATCGACGGTTCGTCGAGCATGAGCAGCTTGGGCTGGGACATCAGGGCCCGGCCCATGGCCAGCATCTGCTGTTCGCCGCCGGACAGGGTGCCCGCCGCCTGCTTCCTGCGCTCCCCGAGGATGGGGAAGAGGTCGTAGGCCCGCTGGACGTCCTTCTCGATGCCCTGTTTGTCGCTGCGCAGGAACGCTCCGAGGAGGAGGTTGTCCTCGATGGTCATGCGGGGGAAGATGTGCCGCCCTTCGGGGGAGTGGGCGAGCCCCAGCGAGACGATCTGGTGGGCGGGGGTCTTCTTGAGGGACTTGCCGTTGAACCTGATCTGCCCGCCGACCGGCTTGAGCAGCCCGGAGAGGGTGCGCAGGGTGGTGGTCTTGCCGGCGCCGTTGGTGCCGATGAGGGTGACGATCTCGCCGGCATCGACGGTGAAGGAGATGCCCTTGACGGCCTGGATCTTGCCGTAGGCGACGCGGAGGTCCTCGACTTCGAGCAGTGCGGTCATCGGTCGTTCTCCTTGCCGGGCGCGGCGTCCTGCGGGGTGTCGGCCTCTGCCTGCGCCTCCGCCGCCTGGGCGTGTGCCTCGGCGCTCTCGACCTCGGCCACCTCCTCGTCACCGGGCGCGCCCTCGAAGGGCTCGCCGAGGTAGGCGGCGACGACGCGCTCGTCGCCCTGGACGGTGGCGCTGTCGCCTTCGATCAGCTTTTCGCCCTGGACGAGGACGGCGACGCGGTCGCAGAGGTTCATGATGAACCGCATGTCGTGCTCGATGACGAGGACGGCGATGCCCATGTCGCGGATGGCGAAGACCAGTTCCTCGGTGGCGCGGGTCTCCTGCGGGTTCATGCCGGCGGTCGGCTCGTCGAGGAGCAGCAGTCCGGGTTCGCTGGCCAGTGCCCGGGCGATCTCCAGCTTGCGCTGTTCGCCGTAGGGGAGGTTGCGCGAGAGGTGGTCCGCCTTGTGGGCGAGGCCCACGAACGCGAGGAGTTCCATGGCGCGGGCCTTGGAGGCGGCCTCGGCCCGGTGGAAGCCCGGGCCCCGCAGGACGGCGGACCAGAAGCCTTCCTTGGTGCGGGTGTGGCGGCCGACGAGCACGTTTTCCAGGACGGTCATGTTGGCGAAGAGCCGGATGTTCTGGAAGGTGCGGGCGATGCCTGCCGCGGTGACCTTGAAGGGCTTGGGCGGCAGGACCTCGCCTTTGTAGCGGACTTCGCCCTCGGTGGGGATGTAGAGGCCGGTGAGGCAGTTGAAGAACGTTGTCTTGCCGGCGCCGTTCGGGCCGATGAGGCCGACGATCTCGCCGCTGTTGACGGTGAGGTCGACTCCCCGTACGGCGGTGAGGCCGCCGAAGCGCATGGTGACGCCGCGGGCGTCCAGGACGGTGTTGCCGGAGGTGGTGGTCACCGGCGTGTCCTTGGCGGTGGTGTCGGTGGTCATGGTGGTCAGGCCCCCGTCTTGCTGAGGACTGTGGGCGCGTCGGCCTCGTCGTGGAATTCGAGCTGGCGGCGGCGGTTGGGGATGAGGCCCTCCGGCCGGAAGCGCATGAGCAGAACCAGCGCGAGTCCGAAGGCGAAGAGCTGGTAGTCGCCGAGGAACTGGAGCTTGTTCGGGATGAGGAAGAGCAGTGAGGCGCCGATGAGCGGTCCGGCGATGGTGCCCATGCCGCCGAGGACCACTGCGGCCAGCAGGAAGGCGGAGTTGGGCGGGGTGGAGCTGGCGAAGAGGTACTGCTCGGGGGTCACGGTGTAGGTGACGTGGGCCTGTACGGTGCCGGCGAGGCCGGCCAGGCAGGCGCCGACGGCGAAGGCGATGAGTTTGACCCGGAAGCCGTTGATGCCCATGGCCTGGGCCGCGGTTTCGTCCTCGCGGATGGCCACCCAGGCGCGTCCGATGCGGGAGTTGCCGCTGCGCCGGAAGACGAGGACGACGACGGCGGTGATGAGGAGCATCAGGAGGAAGTAGTTGGCGAAGCGGCCGATGCCGAATCCGGCGATGTCGTGCTGGCGGCCGAAGTCGAAGCCGAGGATGTTCAGGTTGGGGACGGACGCGACGCCGTTGGAGCCGTTGGTGAGGTCGGGTCCCGAGGTGCCGTCGAGGTTGTTGGCGGTGATGCGGAAGATCTCACCGAAGCCGAGAGTGACGATGGCGAGGTAGTCGCCGCGCAGCCGCAGGGTCGGGGCGCCGATGAGGACGCCGAAGACCAGGGAGGCGGCGGCGCCGACGAGGAGGGCGGCCCAGAACGGGAAGTGCACGTGGAAGGGGGAGGTGGGGGAGCCGGAGACCAGGGCCGCGGCGTAGGCGCCGACGCCGAGGAACGCGACGTATCCGAGGTCAAGGAGGCCGGCGAGGCCGACGACGATGTTCAGGCCGAGTGCGACGGTGGCGAAGATCAGGATGTAGACGCCGAGGGTGGCGTACTGGTCGTCGGTCTGGGTGAAGGGGAAGACGGCCGCCGCGATGAAGGCGCCGATGACGGTGATGTTCTGGTGCCGGCTGCTGATCTGGGAGGCGTGGGCGATGAGGCCCGACTTGCTGAGGGCGGCGAAGCCGAAACCGGCCATGATGAGGAAGCCGATGAACAGTTCGTCGTATTCGGTGCCGATGCCGTAGGTGAAGACGGTCAGGCCCAGTCCGAGGATGGCGACGATGATGAGGATCTCGGCGTAGGACGGCAACGTGCCCACGGGGCGGGGGGTGCCGGTCGCGAAGTTCGCCTTGACGATCTCCCGAAGGTGGGCCACCTGGTGTTTGAAGTGTTCCCAGCCGCTGTCGTCGGGGTCGATCGGGTCCGGTTCGGGGCGCTCGAAGGGCAGGGCCAGGGCGCCGATGAGGGCGGCGAGGCTGCTGACGGCGACGATGTAGCCGCCGGGTTCGAGGTTGACGGCGCCGCCGAGTTTGACGCTGATGGCGATGACCGTGTACAGCGCGGTGCAGCAGGTGGCCAGCGCGGCGAACTTGATGGCCGCGTCGGCGCCTGCGGGGGCGAGCCAGCGCAGACCCTTGACGCCGTAGGAGGAGAGCGCGAACAGGGTGGTGAGGACGGCGCCGATGAGGACGAGGACCTGCAGGCCGCCGGGGTAGCCGTAGACGGTGAGGTCGCCGGGGAACTCGGAGGTCCAGGTCCAGGCCATGAAGGTGGCGGCGAGGGTGAGGACGCCTCCGCCGGTGGCGAGGGCGCGGCCGATGTGTTCCGGTATCGGGACGAGGCCGGTGCGGGTGCCGTCGGCGGTGGGGGCGCTGGGGGTCTCGGGAGCTGTGGTCTGTGTGGTCACGGTGTCACGCCCTGTCCGCGACGCGCTCGCCGAGCAGGCCCTGGGGCCGGAAGAGGAGCACGAGGATGAGGAGTACGAACGCCCAGACGTCTGCCCAGGTGTTGCTGCCGAACTTGTCCATGCCGGGGATGTCGGCGATGTAGGCGGTGGCGAGGGTCTCGGCGACGCCGAGGACGACGCCGCCGATCATGGCGCCGTAGATGTTGCCGATGCCGCCGAGTACGGCCGCGGTGAAGGCCTTGAGACCGAGGAGGAAGCCCATGCGGAACTCGATCTGGCCGTATTTGAGGCCGTAGGCGACACCACCGACGGCGGCGAAGGCGGCGCCGAGGGCGAAGGCGATCACGATGATGCGGTCGGTGTTGACGCCCATCAGCTTGGCGGTGTCCGGGTCCTGCGCGGTGGCCTGCATGCCTCGTCCGGTGCGGGTCTTCATGACGAAGTAGCCGAGGATGGCCATGCTGAGCGGCGCGGCGATGAGCAGGAAGATGTCACCGGTCTGGATGGTGACGCTGCCGATGTCGAAGGGGCCGCCGTCGATCTGGGGGAAGGTGCGGGCGGACTTGGCCTCGGGGAACCAGGCCCAGACGGCCTGCTGCAGGGCCAGGGAGAGTCCGATGGCGGTGATCAGGGGCGCCAGGCGTGGCGCGCCGCGCAGGGGCCGGTAGGCGAATCGTTCCGCTCCGACCGCGACGAGGACGGCGACGATGATGGCGCCCATCAGCATCAGTGGCAGGGCGACCCACATCGAGGTGCCCTCAGGCAGCACCCACAGATAGACGGAGAGGGCGCCGAAGGCCCCCGTCATGAAGATCTCGCCGTGGGCGAAGTTGATGAGCTGGACGATGCCGTAGACCATTGTGTAGCCGATGGCGACCAGGCCGTACATGGATCCCAGGAGCAGGCCGTTGACCAGCTGCTGCGGCAGTTCGTTCACCGCATGTCCTCCGAGACTTTCGGATGTTTGACGAATGGGGCCGGATGTGAGTGCGCGCGGGGCGCCAGTGGAACAGCGCCCCGCGCGACTGGTGAGCGGTGCTGGTGCGGCTCAGCCCGTGAAGGTGCCGGAGTGGACCGACGTCCACGCGCCGTCCTTGACGGCGTACACGGTGATCTGCTTGTTGGTGGCGTCGCCGAACTCGTCGAAGGAGACCTTGCCGGTCACACCGTCGAAGGAGACGTTCTGGGTGGCCGCGGTGACCTTGGCGCGGGCGTCGTCGGGCAGCTTGCCGCCGTTGTCGTCGACGACCTTCTTGACGGCCTCGATGATCGCCCAGGCGGAGTCGTAGGAGTAGCCGCCGTAGGCGGAGTACTCCTCCTTGTAGCCCGCGGCCTTGTAGTCGGCCATGAACTGCTTGGCGGAGTCGAGTTCCTCGACCGGCGCGCCGACGGAGGTGGACAGGTCACCGCCGCTGTCGGAGCCGGCCAGCTTGATGAACTCGTCGTCCTTGATGCCGTCGCCGCCGATGAGCGGGATCTTGGCGCCGGCGGCCTTGATCTGCTTGCTGAGCGGGCCGGCCTGCGGGTACTCGCCGCCGTAGTAGACGACGTCGGCGCCGGAGTTCTTCACCTTGGTGGCGACCGCGGAGTAGTCCTTGGACTCGGGGTTGATGTGCTCGGTGCCGACGACCTTGCCGCCGAGCTTCTTGAACTCCTCGGTGAAGGTGCCGGCCAGGCCGGCACCGTAGGTCTTCTTGTCGTCGATGACGAAGACCTTGGTCTTCTTGGCGGTGTTGTAGAGGTACTGCGCGGCGAACGGGCCCTGGACGGCGTCCGTGGTCGCGGTGCGGAAGTACGACTTGTACTGGCGGACCTTCTTGTTCTGCCAGTCCGCGCCCTGGGTGAGGGAGATGCCGGTGTTGGCGGGGGAGATCTCGACGAGCTGGGCGTCGTCGAAGACCTTCTGCATGGACTCGGCGACGGACGAGTTCAGGGGGCCGACGACGCCGAGGACGGACTTGTCCGCGACGAACTTGACGGCGTTCTGCTGGCCCACGGAGGGCTGAATCTGGTCGTCGAGGGCTTGGACCTTGAAGGTGACGCCCTTGACGAGCTTCTGCTTGTTGGCCGTCTTGGCCGCGAGGTCGGCGGAGTTCTTGATGCCGAGGCCCATTGCGGACAGGCCGCCGGTCAGCGGCGCGTCGACGCCGATGGTGACGATGGTGTCACCGTTGCCGGAGTCCGAACCCTTGTCGCCGCCGCGCGAGCCGCAGGCGGTGAGGGTGAGTGCTCCCGCCGCCAGCGCGGCGGTGATGGCGATGAGCGAACGTTGACGCACGATCAGTCCTTTCCCTGGCACGGCCCCTCCCCCCTGGAAGAGGTCGAGTCGAGCGCGGAGTCGAAGAGGTAATCCGACGCGCCGTGACTGGCGGTGACTCTAGGCGTGCGCAGGGAATGTCGAGGAGGGCTTGGCCAAGGCTGTGACGCTCTTGTTATGACACGACGTATTGCGGAGCGGTACACGGAGGGTCGAACAGCGGAATTCAGGCCGAATTGCCCGGTCCGGATTCTGAGAACTCGCAGGACGCGCGGCGCTGCGTTCAGGCGTCTCGCCAGTTTTGGTGATTACAACGAACCGTTGCCGCAGGCGACTTGCAGGGCCTGGGAGAGGCTCTGCGCATAGCGTGACCCGAGGATGAAACTGTGCACCTGGATTGCGCGCTTATTACGCAGCGTCACGTCCAGGAATGGGAGTCCGGCGTTCCTCGGCGCTTTTCCGCATTCCTTCACATGCATGGTGATCACAACTTTCTGGGCGGATCCCGCTCTTGTGTGAAACGGGGTGCGGGGCTCGGAGGTGAGGGAAAGTCCCGCGTACGGCTGGGTGATGCCGGTGACGGTCACGGGTGGGCCGGACTGCACGCTGACCAGCACCGCGAAGCTGAATGTCCTGGTTTCGGCGTCCCCGGGCGCGGCGACCGCGTCGAGGTAGGACACGTCGGTCACCAGGGAGGGGTAGGGCGGCGCCGGGGGGTGCGGCCGGGGCTGCGCCGTGTCCTGACGGGTGGTGAACAGGTAGCCGCCGCCCGCGAGGAGAAGGGCGAGCGTCAGGGCCGTGAGGGCGGCACGGCGGTGCCGCTGGTACAGCCGCGCGAGAGAGCTGCGCGCGAGGCCGTCGGCGCGGGGTGGGGCGTCCGGGTCGGGCGTGCCCCACGCGCGCGTGCCCTCGCCCGGTTCGAGCGGCCCGACGCCGTTCACGGCAACGGCCTGCTGCCGGACGTGCCGACTTGGTGCCGGCCGGTGCGGTCTCCTTGGGGGTGGCGGCGAGTCAGATCGCCGATGAGGCAAGCGGCTTGGCGCTTCCCCTCGGGGCCCGACCCGTGCGGGGCGAGTCGGGGTGGTGCCGGGGGCGGGGCGCCGTGTCCGGGTGGGATCCGGGGTGGTGTTGGGGTGCCGGTGCCGTGTCCGGGCGGGATCCGGGGTGGTGTTGGGGGCGCGGTGCCGTGTCCGGCGGGTGTGGGCTCGGCGTGGGCAGGTCCGGTAGGTGTGGGCCTGGTGGGTGTGGGTTCGGCGTGGGTGGGCCCGGTGGGTGTGGACTTGGCGTGGGCAGGCCTCGCGGGCGTGGGTTCGGCGGGTGTGGGCTTGGCGTGGGCAGGCCTGGCCGGGGTGGGTCCGGCGGGCGTGGGCCCGCCGGGCGTCCGCCCGTCCGGGGTGGTCGCCGACGCGGTTGGCAGGGGCGGCAGTTGGGGGCGGAACGGGCTCGACCGCGCCCCCGGCCGGGGGGCTCCTCCCGTTGTCATGCCAAGAAGCTAGGCGGCCCGGTGTCCGGGGGCAACGGTGGAGGAGGTGCCTCCGCGGCTCAGCCGGCTGCGCCGGCGGGGCCGTCGCCCGGCTTCGCGTCGCGCAGCAGGCAGGTCAGGCGGGCGCTGCACACCCGCCGACCCTCCTCGTCGCTGATCACGACCTCGTACGTCGCCGTCGAGCGTCCCCGGTGGACGGGTGTGGCCACGCCGGTGACCAGACCGGAGCGCGCCCCGCGGTGATGGGTGCAGTTCAGGTCGACACCGACCGCGATCTTGGAGCTGCCGCCGTGCAGCATCGCACCCACCGAGCCGAGGGTCTCGGCGAGGACGGCGGAGGCGCCGCCGTGCAGCAGCCCGTAGGGCTGGGTGTTGCCCTCCACCGGCATGGTGCCGACGACGCGCTCGGCGGACGCCTCCAGGATCTGCACGCCCATGCGGGTGCCGAGGTGTCCGGCGGAGAAGAGGGCGGGCAGGTCGATGCCGAGCGCGGCGTACTCGTCGAGGACTTCCTGCGGGAACTTCACGTTCTGCTGCTCGCCCATGGGGTCCGGCTCCGTTCGTCCTTGATCGGCTCGGCGTCGACCGGTTCGGCGTCGATCGGCCGCCGCATTCACTGAGCGAACGCTCAGTCGGCCGCCGATTGTTCCAGACGCACCACGACGGACTTGCTGGCCGGGGTGTTGCTGGTATCGGCGGTGGCGTCCAGCGGCACCAGCACGTTGGTCTCCGGGTAGTACGACGCGGCACAGCCCCGGGCCGTCGGATAGTGCACGACCCGGAAGCCCGGCGCCCGCCGCTCCACGCCGTCCTTCCACTCGCCGACCAGGTCCACGTACGACCCGTCGGCCACTCCCAGCGTCCGCGCGTCCTCCGGGTTGACCAGCACCACCCGCCGGCCGTTCTTGATCCCCCGGTAGCGGTCGTCGAGGCCGTACACCGTGGTGTTGTACTGGTCGTGCGAGCGCAGCGTCTGCAACAGCAGCCGCCCCTCAGGCAGTTCGGGGTACTCCACCGGCGCGGCGGTGAAGTTGGCCTTGCCGGTGGCCGTCGGGAAGCGGCGCTCGTCGCGCGGGGCGTGCGGCAGCGCGAAGCCGCCGGGGTGGGCCACGCGCGCGTTGAAGTCCTCGAAGCCGGGGACGACCCGGGCGATCCGGTCGCGGATCGCGGCGTAGTCCCTCTCGAACTCCTCCCACGGCACCACGGTCTTCTCGCCCAGCACCCGGCGGGCCAGCCCGCACACGATGGCCGGCTCGGACTTCAGCTGCACGCCCGCGGGCCGCAGCCGGCCCCGGGAGGCGTGCACCATGCCCATGGAGTCCTCGACGGTGACGAACTGCTCGCCGCCGTCCTGCACGTCCCGCTCGGTGCGGCCGAGGGTGGGCAGGATCAGCGCACGCGCGCCCGTGACCACGTGGGAGCGGTTGAGCTTGGTCGACACGTGCACCGTCAGCCGGGCCCGGCGCATCGCGGCCTCGGTGACGTCGGTGTCGGGGGAGGCGGAGACGAAGTTGCCGCCCATGGCGAAGAACACCTTCGCCTCGCCGTCGCGCAGGGCGCGGATGGCCCGTACGACGTCGTAGCCGTGCTCGCGCGGCGGCGCGAAGCCGAACTCCTTCTCCAGGGCGTCCAGGAAGTCGTGGTCGGGGCGCTCGAAGATGCCCATCGTGCGGTCGCCCTGCACGTTGGAGTGGCCGCGCACCGGGCACACGCCCGCGCCCGGGCGGCCGATGTTGCCGCGCAGCAGCAGGAAGTTGACCACCTCGCGGATGGTCGGCACCGAGTGCTTGTGCTGGGTCAGGCCCATCGCCCAGCACACGATGGTGCGCTGGGAGGCGAGGACCATCTCCAGCGCGCGGTCGATCTCCGCGCGCGTGAGCCCGGTCGCGGTGAGTGTCTCGTCCCAGTCGGCGGCGCGGGCGGCCTTCGCGAACTCCTCGTAGCCATGGGTGTGTTCGCGGACGAACTGCTCGTCCACCGCACCCTCGGCGTCGAGGATCAGCTTGTTGAGGAGGCGGAAGAGGGCCTGGTCGCCGCCGATGCGGATCTGGAGGAACAGATCGGTGAGCGCGGCGCCCTTGAGCATGCCCTGCGGGGTCTGCGGGTTCTTGAACCGCTCCAGACCAGCCTCGGGCAGCGGATTGACGCTGATGATCTTCGCGCCGCCCGCCTTGGCCTTCTCCAGGGCGGAGAGCATACGGGGGTGGTTCGTCCCCGGGTTCTGCCCGGCGACGATGATCAGGTCGGCCTTGTAGAGGTCCTCCAGGAGCACACTGCCCTTGCCGATCCCGATCGTCTCCGACAGGGCCGAGCCGGAGGACTCGTGGCACATGTTGGAGCAGTCGGGCAGGTTGTTGGTGCCCAGCTCGCGCGCGAAGAGCTGGTAGAGGAACGCGGCCTCGTTGCTGGTGCGGCCGGAGGTGTAGAAGAGGGCCTCGTCGGGGGAGCCGAGGGCGGCGATCTCCTCGGCGACGATGTCGAAGGCGCGCTCCCAGGTGACCGGTTCGTAGTGATCGGCACCCTCGGGCAGGTACATGGGGTGCGTGAGCCGCCCCTGCTGGCCCAGCCAGTACCCGCTCCGGTCCGCCAGATCGGACACGGGGTGCGCGGCGAAGAACTCCGGGGTGACCCGGCGCAGGGTGGCCTCCTCGGCGACCGCCTTTGCGCCGTTCTCGCAGAACTCCGCCGTGTGCCGGTGCTCCGGCTCCGGCCAGGCACAGCCCGGGCAGTCGAAGCCGTCCTTCTGGTTGACCCGCAGCAGGGTCAGCGCGGTGCGCCTCACCCCCATCTGCTGCTGGGCGATCCGCAGCGTGTGCCCGATGGCCGGCAGCCCGGCCGCCGCGTGCTGCGGCTCGGCTACCTGCGGCGCGTCCTGAACCGGATCACCCATGGGCGGCTTCGTGGCCATCGCACGCTCTCCTTCGACTGCGGTGTGTGAAGAACGTCTCCGATCCTCGCACGGCCCCCTTGCAGGGCTTACGGCCGGGGACGCCGAGCGCGAAGGCCCCGCGCGCAGGCCGGGCCGGCCGGACCGGGTGGCCTGGCCCGCGGCCGCGGAGGCGGAGGGCGGACCCCGGCTGTCAGTGGCACGTGGCAGGATCGGGGACGTGGCAGAGACAGCATCGAAGAAGACCGACACCACCCCCGGCGGCGCCCGGCCGCGGCTGATGCTCATGGACGGGCACTCGCTGGCCTACCGCGCGTTCTTCGCGCTGCCCGCGGAGAACTTCACGACCGCGACGGGCCAGCCGACGAACGCCATCTACGGCTTCGCGTCGATGCTGGCCAACACCCTGCGTGACGAGGAGCCGACGCACTTCGCGGTCGCCTTCGACGTCTCCCGCAAGACCTGGCGCTCCGCGGAGTTCACCGAGTACAAGGCGAACCGCTCCAAGACCCCGGACGAGTTCAAGGGCCAGGTCGAGCTGATCGGCGAACTGCTCGACGCGATGAACGCCTCCCGCTTCGCCGTCGACGGGTACGAGGCGGACGACGTGATCGCCACCCTCGCCACCCAGGCCGAGGCCGAGGGCTTCGAGGTGCTGATCGTCACCGGCGACCGCGACTCCTTCCAGCTGGTCTCCGAGCACACGACGGTGCTCTACCCCACCAAGGGCGTCTCCGAGCTGACCCGGTTCACCCCGGAGAAGGTGATCGAGAAGTACGGACTGACGCCGGCCCAGTACCCGGACTTCGCGGCGCTGCGAGGCGACCCGTCGGACAACCTGCCGGGCATCCCCGGCGTCGGTGAGAAGACGGCGGCGAAGTGGATCAACCAGTTCGGTTCGTTCGCCCAGCTCGTGGAGCGGGTCGAGGAGGTCAAGGGCAAGGCCGGCCAGAACCTGCGCGACCACCTGGAGTCCGTCAAGCTCAACCGTCGGCTCACCGAGCTGGAGCGGAGCGTGGAGCTGCCCAAGGCGGTCACCGACCTCGCCCGTACGCCGTACGACCGCAAGGCCGTCGCGATGGTCCTGGACACCCTGGAGATCCGCAACCCCTCCCTGCGCGAGCGGCTCTTCGCCGTGGACCCGGGCGCCGAGGAGGCCGACACCACCCCGATCACGACGGACGGGGTGCAGCTGGACGGCACCGTGCTCGGCACCGGCGAGCTGGCCGGCTGGCTCGCCGAGCACGGCACGCAGGTCCTCGGTGTCGCCACCGTCGACACCTGGGCGCTGGGCGCCGGCTCGGTCGCCGAGATCGCGCTCGCCGCCCCCGGGGGAGCGGCCGCCTGGTTCGACCCGTCGCAGTTGGACGAGGCGGACGAGAGCGCGTTCGCGGCCTGGCTGGCCGACGCGGACCGGCCCAAGGTCTTCCACAACGCCAAGGGCGCCATGCGGGTCTTCGCCGAGCACGGCTGGACCATCGAGGGCGCCACCATGGACACTGCGCTCGCCGCCTACCTGGTCAAGCCGGGCCGCCGCTCCTTCGACCTGGACGCGCTGTCCCTGGAGTACCTGCACCGGGAGCTGGCCCCCGCCGCCGCGGCCGACGGTCAGCTCGCCTTCGGCGCGGACGAGGGCGCCGAGGCCGAGGCCCTGATGATCCAGGCCCGGGCCGTCCTCGACTTGGGCGAGGCCTTCGAGGCGCGCCTTCCGGAGGTCGGCGCGGCGGACCTGCTGCGCGACGTGGAACTGCCGACGTCCGTGTTGCTGGCCCGCATGGAGCGGCACGGCATCGCGGCGGACCGCTCCCACCTCGAGGCGATGGAGCAGACGTTCGCGGGGGCGGTGCAGCAGGCCGTGAAGGAGGCGCACGCGGCGGCCGGGCACGAGTTCAACCTCGGCTCGCCCAAGCAGCTCCAGGAAGTCCTCTTCGGCGAACTCGCCCTGCCGAAGACGAAGAAGACGAAGACGGGCTACACCACCGACGCCGACGCCCTGGCATGGCTGGCCACTCAGACGGACAACGAGCTGCCGGTCGTCATGCTCCGCCACCGCGAGCAGGCGAAGCTGCGCGTCACCGTCGAGGGCCTGATCAAGACGATCGCGGCCGACGGCCGGATCCACACCACGTTCAACCAGACGGTCGCCGCGACCGGCCGTCTGTCGTCGACGGACCCGAACCTTCAGAACATCCCCGTCCGCACCGACGAGGGCCGGGCCATCCGGCGCGGCTTCGTGGTCGGCGAGGGCTTCGAGTCGCTGATGACGGCTGACTACAGCCAGATCGAGCTGCGTGTGATGGCCCACCTGTCCGAGGACGCGGGCCTGATCGAGGCGTTCACCTCCGGCGAGGACCTGCACACCACAGCGGCCTCGCAGGTCTTCGGCGTCGACCGCTCGGCGGTGGACGCGGAGATGCGGCGCAAGATCAAGGCGATGTCCTACGGCCTGGCCTACGGGCTGTCGGCCTTCGGCCTCTCCCAGCAGCTGAACATCGAGGCGGCCGAGGCGCGCGGCCTGATGGACGCGTACTTCGAGCGCTTCGGCGGCGTACGGGACTATCTGCGCCGCGTGGTCGAAGAGGCGCGGGCGACCGGCTACACCGAGACCCTCTTCGGCCGCCGCCGCTATCTGCCCGACCTCAACAGCGACAACCGCCAGCGCCGCGAGATGGCCGAGCGCATGGCCCTCAACGCGCCGATCCAGGGCACGGCGGCCGACATCGTCAAGATCGCCATGCTGCACGTGGACCGCGCCCTGCGCGAGGCGGGCCTCGCCTCCCGCATGCTCCTCCAGGTCCACGACGAAATCGTCCTGGAGATCGCCCCCGGCGAACGGGAGACCGTGGAGCAGATCGTCCGCCACGAGATGGCCGGCGCGGTACAGCTCAGGGCCCCCCTGGACGTCTCGGTCGGCGTCGGCCCGGACTGGGAGTCGGCGGCGCACTAGCCTGCGGCGACGGGGGTGTCTGGGTGCCCCGGCCCCTCCGCGACGCCGGCTCGGCGCGTCATGCCTTTCGCAGCGGTCCCGCAGCGCGGCCTGCTGGGGCGTACGGCGCACTGTTCGGCGCGGAAGGCTCGCCGGCTCGCGGTGGAGCGGCCGGGGCGTCTGGGCGCCTCCGAGCCCCCACGACGGTGACTCGGAGGCGGTCGTGCCTCTCGTGCGCGGCCTGCGGGGGCGTACCGCCCGGCTCGGGGGGCCCGGGTGTCGCTGTGCCCCGTGACGGTGGTTCGGCCTGCCGTGCCTTGTGCGGCGGTTCCGCAGCGCCGCCCGCGCGGGCGGCTGCTGCCCGGCTCGGAAGCCCTGCCGCCACGGGCGGGGCACGGCGCGGTCCTCCTGGTGGGCATCCTGCCCCGGAGCCGGAGCCGGAGCCGGAGCCGGAGCCGGAGCCGGAGCCGGAGCCGGAGCCGGAGCCGGAGCCGGAGCCGGAGCCGGAGCCGGAGCCGGAGCCCCGTGCGTTCCATGTGCACCGCGCGCCGGTCGTTGGGGGCGGCTTCGGGTGCTTTGGCGCGCTCACGGCGGGGGGTTCCCTCCCGTGGCGCACATGCGGCAGGGCTCGTCACTCACGTGGACCCCGCGGAGGCGCAGCCGTGCGCCGTGGCCGACAGGATGCGGGCATGGGTATACGCATGCTCAACCGCCGACCGGCGGTGATACGGGCGGACATGGGCGAGGTTCCCGCAGGGCCACCTCCGTCGGTCCGGCCCGTCGCGGCCGACGCCAGCACGGCTCGCGTTCCCGCGGATCTGACGGCCACCCTGCGCCGTGCCGCGAGCGGACTCCGGGACCGGTGCGGCCCCGGCGATCCCGTCCTCGGGGAGACACCCCCCTGGTGCTTGTGGGCGGACACCGCGCGCGGCTACCTCGCGCTGTTCCTCTCCCCGCTGCACCGACCTCGCCCCGTGCGCAGCGTCACCGTCTTCGTCGCGACGGTGACCAGCACCGGCGACCGGCCGGGCGGCCCGCCCGCACACCGCCCCCGCCAGGACCGCCGAAACCACTGAGACCGACCGAACCGGCCTCGAATGACGGGACCGGCTGACCCGCGGACGCTGAACCGCTCCCACCGCCACGACCGCCAGAGGCACCCGCACCCGCACAGTCCCCCTCATGGCTGGAGCCGATCGATCCGTCCGGCCCCGTCACACCCTTCGTCGCGACGGTGACCAGCACCGGCGACCGGCCGGGCGGCCCGCCCGCACACCGCCCCCGCCAGGACCGCCGAAACCACTGAGACCGACCGAA
>NZ_JBIVPK010000007.1:0-15119 GCF_044754605.1 Streptomyces sp. NPDC093064 | reverse complement strand
TGAACCGCTCCCACCGCCACGACCGCCAGAGGCACCCGCACCCGCACAGTCCCCCTCATGGCTGGAGCCGATCGATCCGTCCGGCCCCGTCACACCGTCCCCGCCGCCCGGAGCCCGGGCACCACGACGGAGCCTGACGTCCATGGCGTACAGGGGCAGGCCCACGGCCAGGCCCGCGCCCGCGCCGAAGCACAGGGTCGGAATCAGTTCCCAGAGAGCGGCCGTCGACCCCCGGCCCGTCCGCCAATGCCAGGTCCGCTGCACGGCACCGGCGACCGCGCAGACCGCGATCACGGCGAAGGCACGCCGCCGGTCCCGTACCGACAACTCGGGGACCCCCACCGGCTCGCCCGCCGGAGCCCGCCGCAGCGCGTACACCAGGAACCCGGCGATCACGACGGCCGCCACCGCCGAGCTGCCGTACTGCAGGTACCAGTAGACAGGCGCCCCGGCCAACTCTCGGCCCAGCACAGGGAACAGCCGCATCCCCCACCGGTCGTGGTGGGTGAACGCGTCCCACACCACGTGGGTCAGCGCGCCCAGCGCGGCGGAGGCGTACCACCACGGCACCGACGCCGGGCGCGGCCGCGCCCAGGGCGTACCGCACCGCGTCAGCGAAGCCGTCCGCCCCTGACGCGCGCGCGGCAGCAGTGCGACGAGCGGCTCGCGCAGCAGCAGCCACACCCCGACCAGCAGCCAGGCGACGAGCACATCGAGGGTGAAGACCCCGGCGAAGGAGTGCGTGACCGCGCCGAACTCCATCGCCCCGGGCACAACTCCCGCCGTGTAATAGGTCAGATCGGGCGCGAAGGAGCCCGCCACGAGCACCGACGGGACCAGCCGGCCCCGCCCCCTTCCGTCGCCGCGCACCGCCGGCAGTACGGCCGCCGCATGGCTCAGAGTGAACGGCAACGGTGCTCCTCCTGGCGCGCGTCGACCGGGCCGGCGGGCCCGTGTGATCATCGCCGTCCAGTATGCGCGTCATGCGAGGGGCGCACCCGTTAACCAGTCGTGGCCAACCGGTGAAAATCGGGCGCGAACGGGTCCCTATGAGAGGGAAGTTGTCGTAGGGTCACCTGGATTCGTCAACCGTGCGGCTCTGCGAGGGCAACCAGTCACACGGGTCGATCGTCACAACAGGGCGAACGGACAGACAGAGACGGACGCCCGGGCGTCCACAGGAGGGGCACACCTTATGGCGGCGCATTTCGGCAGCAGGCTGCGCAAGGGAGCGGCAACCACGGCCGTGGCCGCAGCAGCGGTCGCGGCTCTGTCCGCCTCGCAGGCTCCCGGCGTCACCGTCGACGACCACGGCAGACAGGCCGCCGCCGAGGCGACGCCCCAGCCCGACGGGAACGCCGACGGCAGCGCGACCGGCGGCTCGCCGTACTACACGGACCTGCCGCCCCTCAACAGCCCCAGCCCGGCGCCCGTCGTCGGCACCCCGATCTCCAAGGGTTCGGCCGAGTCCGGCATACCCGCCACCGTGCTCGACGCCTACAAGAAGGCCGAGGCCGAACTGCGCGCGTCCAAGCCGGGCTGCAACCTGCCCTGGCAACTGCTCGCCGCCATAGGCAAGGTCGAGTCCGGACACGCCCGCGGCGGCAACGTCGGGGCCGACGGCACCACGGTGTCCCCGATCCTCGGCCCGGTCCTCGACGGCAACGGCTTCGCCCACATCAGCGACACCGACCACGGCCAGTACGACGGGGACACCAGGTACGACCGCGCGGTCGGGCCCATGCAGTTCATCCCCTCCACCTGGGCCTGGGCGGGCCGAGACGGCAACGGCGACGGCAAGAAGGACCCCAACAACGTCTACGACGCCGCCCTCGCCGCCGGCCACTACCTGTGCCGCAACGGCTGGGACCTGTCCACCGACGGCGACCTCCGGAGCGCGATCCTCAGCTACAACAACTCGACGGACTATCTGAACACCGTCCTGACGTGGCTGGAGTTCTACCGCAAGGGCAGCCACTCCGTCCCGGACGGGACCGGCCCCCTGCCGTCCCACCGCAGCGACCACACCCCCGGCGCGAACCCCGGTCCGACGCCGCAGCCGCCCGCCCCGCGGGCGAGCGACAAGCCCGGGGGGGCCGGCAGCCCCGGCAGTTCCGGCAAGCCCACCGCGCCCGGCAAGCAGGGCGGCGGCTCCGCGAGTCCGAGCCCGGGCCAGCCGTCCCCACCGGCCCAGCCGTCCGAACCGACTCCGCCGTCCACCCCGGGCACGCCCACCGCGCCGCCCACCGCGACCGACACCGTGCACCACCTCCAGGACGCGGGCACGGGCAAGCTCACCGCCATGGCCGGCGACGCGTTCGCGGAGAAGATCAGCACCCGTGCCGTGACCAGGGACGGCAAGGCGGTCGGCAAGGTGCGGATCCGGTTCACGATCACCGGTGACACCGACGCCGCCTTCCCCGGCGGCGAGAAGGTCGCCACTGTCGCCTCCGACGCCTCCGGCGTGGCCGTCGCACCGGCGCTCCGGGCCGGTGAGAAGACAGGCGACTTCACCGTCCAGGCGGCGGTCGTAGGCCGTACGCTCCCCGGCGTCGACTACACGGCCACGGTCACCGTGCGCGCCGCCGACGCCCTCACCCGCACGACCGGCGGCGCGCTGGTCTGCACCCCGGGCGGCGAGTTCGCCGACCAGGTCGAGGTCAAGGCCACCTACAAGGGCGCCGTCGCGGACCGGGTCGCGGCCACCGCCACCCTCGTCAAGTCGGCCGACGACCCCGCCCAGAACGACAAGGGCCCCTACTTCAAGGACGCCGACGGCAAGCCCGTGCGCACCCTGAAGGACCTTCAAACGGACGCAGGCGGCCTGCTGAAGCTGCCGAAGCTGTACGCGGACGACACCACCGGCACGTTCCTGCTGCGCATCACCACCGCCGGCGGCGCGACGCTGACCGTGGAGCTGAAGGTGGCGGCGGCCGACACCTCGGCCGAGCCGTCCCCCAGCCCGTCGGCATCCTCGTAGTAACACCGGCACGGAGTAACACCGGCACGGACACCATGAGGGCGCCCCGCCACAGCGGTGGGGCGCCCTCGTGATGTCCGGCGGCCGTCCGCCCGACCCCCGCCCGGAGGACGGAAGCCGAACGGAGTCCCGCACCGGTCAGCGCCTGAGCCGGGCGTTGGTGTGCCGGGTCGGCTCCGCGGACGCCGGGTCCTCGGGCCAGGGGTGCTTCGGATACCGTCCGCGCAGCTCCGCCCGTACGTCCCGGTAGCCGGTCCGCCAGAAGGAGGCGAGGTCGGCGGTGACGGCGGCGGGACGCCCGGCCGGGGAGAGGAGGTGCACCAGGACCGGGACCCCGGCGACCGTGGGCGAGTCGTCCAGGCCGAACATCTCCTGAAGCTTCACGGCGAGCACGGGCCGTTCGGGATCCGCGTAGTCGACCCGGATCCGGGACCCGCTGGGCACGGTGAGTCGTTCCGGGGCGAGCTCGTCCAGCCGGACGGCGTCACCGGAGGCCCAGGGCAGCAGCCGGGCCAGCGCCTGCCCGGCGTCGATCCGCGCCAGGTCCGCGCGCCGCCTGGCCCGCCCGAGCTCCGGTTCCAGCCACTCGTCCACGCGCGCGTGCAACGCGTCGTCGGACACGTCGGGCCAGGGCTCACCGAGGTGCCGGCGCAGGAAGGCGAGCCGCTGCCGCAGCACGTCGGCCTCCGCCGACCAGCGCAGCAGCCCGAACCCTTCCTGCCGCAACCCGTCGAGCAGCGCCGCCCGTACGAGACCGGGCTCGGCGTCCGACAGGGGCCGCACCGCCAGCTCCACGGCCCCCAGCCGCTCGACCCGCCGCGCGACGACGTCCCCGTCGCCCCAGCGCACCTCGTCCTGTTCCGCGCGGAGCGCCCCGGCCGCGAGCCGGGCGACGTCCTCGTCGACGACCGCGGCGAGCTGCACGCGCGCGTGCCGCCTGCCCACCGGCCGATCGGCCACGGCCACGGCGATCCAGGGCGCGCCCCACAGCGGGGACCCGTCCGTGAGCTCCGCCCGGGTCCCGGAGACCATGAGATACGAACCACCGTCGAGCCGGGCCACCCGCTCCGGAAAGGCAAGACCGGCAACAAGCCCTACAAGCCCCACGCCCCCAGAGGCCCCCGCTCGGCCCCCGCCACCGGACAGCGCTCCCGCGTCCGCTTCGCGGTCGGTCCGTGAGGGTGCAGGCCGGAGCCCGGCGAGGCCGGTATCCCCGGCGGTCCCTGGCCGGGGCCTGCTTCCGGCCCCGGCGCCGGACAGCGGTTCCGCGCTCTTCCCCTCCGGGCCGGCCGCGTCCGCTTCGCGGTCGGTCCGTGAGGGTGCGGGCCGGAGCCCAGCGAGGCTCGTATCCCCGGTGGCCCCTGGTCGGGGGACGCTCACGGCCCCGGCGCCGGACAGCGGTTTTGCCGCGAGCTCCCCCTCCGGGGCCATCGACTCGACCTCGCGGTCCGTCCGTGAGCGTGCGGGTCGGGTGGACCTGTCGGAGACCTCCGACATGGCGGCCCGCAGCCGCCGGACCTCCGTCCGCCACCGTGCCGCGTACGCGTCACCGCCGCGCCGGGCAGCACGCAGAGCCGCGGCGAGATCGTCCCCGTACTCCCGGGGCAGCTCCTCGCTCAGCAGTGCGACGACCTCCGCGGCCCGCTCGGCCCCGCCGGCGGCGGACGCGTCCAGCAGGGCGCGCCCCAGACGCGGATGCACCCCAAGGCGCGCCAGCGACCGCCCCCGGTCCGTGGCCCGTCCGGCGGAGTCCACCGCGCCGACGGCCGTCAGCACCTCCCGCGCCGCCGCCATCGCCCCACCTGGCGGCGGGTCCGGCAACGCGAGGCCGGAGGCGTCCGGATCGCCCCAGCAGGCCGCCTGAAGGGCGAACGCCGTCAGATCGGCCACCTTGATCTCCGGCGCGGGATAGGCGGGCAGACGCGCCTCCTCGGCCTCCGCCCAGCACCGGTACACCGCGCCCGGCGCCTCGCGTCCGGCACGCCCCGCCCGCTGCCGCCCGGAGGCCCGCGAGGCCCGTACCGTCGTCAGCGCGCTCAGCCCGCGCGCGTGGTCCACGCGGGGCTCCCGCGCGAGCCCCGAGTCGACGACCACCCGCACCCCGGGCACCGTCAGCGACGACTCGGCGACCGAGGTCGCGAGCACCACGCGGCGCCGCCGCCCCGGCACCAGCACCGCGTCCTGCACGTCCGCCGGCGCCCGCCCGTGCACCTGGAGCACGTCCACGTCCCCGAGATCCCCCAGCAGACCCGCGACCCGCCCGATCTCGCCCACGCCCGGCAGGAAGCACAGCACGTCCCCCGCGCGCTCGGCCAGCGCCCGCCGCACCACCGACGCCACGTGCGTCAGCAGCGCGGGGTCCACCCGCATCCCGTGCGGCGGCCGTACCGGCCGGGCCGGCGACGCCCACACCGCCTCCACCGGATGCGACACGCCGTGCGCCTCGACCACCGGCGCCCCGCCCAGCACCCGCGCCCACACCCGCGCGTCCGTGGTGGCCGAGGCGGCCACCAGACGCAGTTCCGGCCGCAGCGCCTCGCGCACGTCCCACAGGAACGCCGCCACCGTGTCCGCGTCCAGATGCCGCTCGTGGCACTCGTCGAGCACCACCACGTCGACGCCCGCCAGCTCCTGGTCCCGCTGGAGCCGCTGGAGCAGCACACCGGTCGTGACGACCTCCACGCGCGCGTGGCGCCCGACGACACGCTCCCCGCGCACGGTGTAGCCGACGCTCTCGCCGACCTTCTCGCCCAGCAGCCACGCCATCCGCCGGGCCGCCGCACGCGCCGCGATCCGCCGCGGCTCGGCCACGACCACCCGCCGCGCGGGCCCCTGGCCCAGCAGCCCGGCCAGCTCCAGTGGCACCAGCGTGGTCTTGCCCGTGCCGGGCGGCGCCACCAGGACCGCGGTCCCGTGACCGTCCAGGGCCTCGTGAAGGGCCGGCAGCGCGCCGCGCACCGGCAGCGCGCCCAGCTCGTCGTGGCGGATCACGCGCTCAGTCCCGTACTCCCGCAGTCGGTCACTCGGTCCCGCACTCACTCCCGCCTTCAGTCCCGTACGCAGACGAAGATCGCCGTTCCCGGGATCAGGCTCCCGCGCAGCGGCGACCAGCCGCCCCACTCGGAGGTGTTCCAGACCGGCCACTCCGGCTCGACCAGGTCCACCAGCCGGAAGCCCGACGCCACCACGTCGCGCACCCGGTCCCCGACGGTCCGGTGGTGCTCGACGTACACCGCGCGGCCGTCCTCGTCCTGCTCGACGTACGGCGTGCGGTCGAAGTAGGAACCGGACACCGACAGGCCTTCAGGGCCGGGCTCGTCCGGGAACGCCCAGCGGATCGGATGCGTCACCGAGAACACGAGCCGCCCGCCCGGCCGCAGCACCCGGCGCACCTCCCGCAGCACCGCGCGCGGGTCGGCGACGAACGGCAGCGCCCCGTACGCCGAGCACGCCAGGTCGAAGGAGCCGTCCGCGAACGGCAGCGCGCCCGCGTCGGCGCACACCAGCGGAAACCCTCCGCCGATGCGCAGCGCGTGCTGGAGCTGGCGGTGCGACAGGTCCAGGGCGACCGGGCGCGCGCCCTGCCCGGCCAGCCAGCGTGAGCACTGCGCCGCGCCGGCGCCGATCTCCAGAACGTCCTTGTCCTTGAGGTCCTCGGGGTCGCCGAGCAGCCCCGCCTCCACCTCGTCCAGGCCCTCCGGGCCCCACACGAAACGGTCGTCGCCGAGGAACGTGCCGTGCTCGATCTGGTACTCGTCCGCGTTGCGGTCCCACCAGCCCCGGTTGGCCCGGGAGCTCTCCGCGGCACCGGCCTCGCGCCGGGTGGCCTCCGGCTCGGCCGGTTCGAACTGTTCGGACGGTGCTGGCTCTTGGATGATCGGCTCCCTCGTACTAATCTGCGGGCTCTCCCGTCCGACCGGTCCCGGCGCTGTCAACACAGGGACTGGCTCGGGTCGGCATGGCCTCGGGAGACAGGTTTTCTGCCGGATATGGGGTGATCTGCCCCGGCTGTGCGGCTTCGCGCATTGACCATGTCCGGCTGCCCCCGTATGCTACAAGTTGCGCTGCGGGCCTGCGCGCCTCAGACGGAGCAGGCTGCGCTCGCATCTGTTGTATGTCCCCTCGGTTGTCGAGGCGCCGCCAGTGGTTTCTTGGGGCGCTTCCTTGGCTGTCCGGCTTCTGCAGAGCGAAACGGGCTCCCGGCGTAGCAGTGCCTACGACTTAATGTCCGTACCGGAGCCCTTTCCCACATGACGAGCAGCACCGAGACCACCGCCACCACCCCGCAGGTAGCGGTCAACGACATCGGTAACGAGGAAGCCTTCCTCGCAGCGATCGACGAGACGATCAAGTACTTCAACGACGGCGACATCGTCGACGGCGTCATCGTGAAGGTCGACCGGGACGAGGTCCTGCTCGACATCGGTTACAAGACCGAAGGTGTCATCCCGAGCCGCGAGCTCTCGATCAAGCACGACGTCGACCCGAACGAGGTCGTGGCCGTCGGCGACGAGATCGAGGCCCTGGTCCTCCAGAAGGAGGACAAGGAAGGCCGCCTGATCCTCTCGAAGAAGCGCGCCCAGTACGAGCGCGCCTGGGGTACCATCGAGAAGATCAAGGAAGAGGACGGCATCGTCACCGGTACCGTCATCGAGGTCGTCAAGGGTGGTCTCATCCTCGACATCGGCCTCCGTGGCTTCCTGCCGGCCTCCCTCGTCGAGATGCGCCGTGTCCGCGACCTCCAGCCGTACGTCGGCAAGGAGCTCGAGGCCAAGATCATCGAGCTGGACAAGAACCGCAACAACGTGGTCCTGTCCCGCCGTGCCTGGCTGGAGCAGACCCAGTCCGAGGTCCGCCAGACGTTCCTCACGACCCTCCAGAAGGGTCAGGTCCGCTCCGGTGTGGTCTCCTCGATCGTCAACTTCGGTGCCTTCGTGGACCTGGGTGGCGTCGACGGTCTGGTCCACGTCTCCGAGCTGTCCTGGAAGCACATCGACCACCCGTCCGAGGTCGTCGAGGTCGGCCAGGAGGTCACGGTCGAGGTCCTCGACGTCGACATGGACCGCGAACGCGTCTCCCTGTCGCTGAAGGCGACCCAGGAAGACCCGTGGCAGCAGTTCGCCCGCACCCACCAGATCGGCCAGGTCGTGCCCGGCAAGGTCACGAAGCTGGTTCCGTTCGGTGCGTTCGTCCGCGTGGACGAGGGCATCGAGGGTCTGGTGCACATCTCCGAGCTGGCCGAGCGCCACGTGGAGATCCCGGAGCAGGTCGTCCAGGTCAACGACGAGATCTTCGTCAAGGTCATCGACATCGACCTCGAGCGTCGCCGCATCAGCCTCTCGCTGAAGCAGGCCAACGAGTCCTTCGGTGCCGACCCGTCCGCGGTCGAGTTCGACCCGACCCTGTACGGCATGGCCGCGTCCTACGACGACCAGGGCAACTACATCTACCCCGAGGGCTTCGACCCCGAGACCAACGACTGGCTCGAGGGCTACGAGAAGCAGCGCGAGGAGTGGGAGCGCCAGTACGCCGAGGCGCAGTCCCGCTTCGAGCAGCACCAGCAGCAGGTCATCAAGTCCCGCGAGGCGGACGCCGCTGCCGCCGCCGAGGGTGGCGAGGCCGCCGCTCCGGCCGCGTCCGGCGGTTCGTACTCCTCCGAGGGTGGCGACACCTCCGGCGCCCTGGCGTCGGACGAGGCGCTGGCCGCGCTCCGCGAGAAGCTGGCCGGCGGCCAGAGCTGAGCTCCCGTACAGGGGCCCAGCCGCTGAGGCTCAGCCGATGACTCGAAGGGCCGCACCCGTTCCGGGTGCGGCCCTTCGGGCTGTTCGGAGTAGGTTGCGACCACTTGCCGCCGACGGGGAATGCGAACGTCCCACGGCTCGTTGTGAACCTACGAATACGAGGAGGGGCGGTCACACAGTGCTTGATCCGCAGGGTTTGTTCGCATGGGAGCCGAAGGGTCTGGCCGTCGTCGACATGGCGCTCGCCCAGGAGTCGGCCGGTCTTGTCCTGCTCTACCACTTCGACGGATACATCGACGCGGGGGAGACCGGCGACCAGATCGTCGATCGGCTGCTGGACTCGCAGCCCCACCAGGTCGTGGCGCGCTTCGACCACGACCGGCTCGTCGACTACCGGGCCCGCCGCCCGCTGCTGACGTTCCAGCGGGACCGCTGGACCGAATACGAGGTGCCGGGCATCGAGGTACGTCTCGTCCAGGACGCCACCGGCGCGCCGTTCCTGCTGCTGTCCGGGCCCGAGCCCGACGTGGAGTGGGAGCGTTTCGCGGCGGCCGTACGGCAGATCGTCGAGCGTCTCGGCGTACGCCTGTCGGTGAACTTCCACGGCATCCCCATGGGCGTCCCGCACACCCGCCCGGTGGGCCTGACCCCGCACGGCAACCGCAGTGACCTGGTACCGGGCCACCGCAGCCCTTTCGAGGAGGCGCAGGTGCCGGGCAGCGCGGAGGCGCTGCTGGAGTACCGCCTGATGGAGGCCGGGCACGACGTGCTGGGCGTGGCCGCGCACGTACCGCACTACATCGCGCGCTCCCCGTACCCGGACGCGGCGCTGACGGCCCTGGAGGCCATCACCTCGGCCACCGGGCTGGTCCTGCCGAACGTCGCCCACTCCCTGCGCAACGAGGCCCACCGCACCCAGACCGAGATCGACCGGCAGATCCGCGAGGGCGACGAGGAGCTCACCTCCCTCGTCCAGGGCCTCGAGCACCAGTACGACGCCGCGGCCGGCGCGGAGACCCGGGGCAACATGCTCGCCGAGCCCGTCGAGATCCCGTCGGCGGACGAGATCGGCCGCGAGTTCGAACGCTTCCTGGCGGAGCGGGAGGGCGAGAACTGAGGCGGAGGGCGTGAGCCGACGGGGGAGGGCAAGAGGTGGTGCCCGCCCGGCGGGCGGGCCGCCGGGGACAGGCTCTAAGCTGCCGCTCATGCTGAAAGTGGGCCTCACCGGGGGCATCGGTGCCGGTAAGAGCGAGGTGTCGCGGCTGCTCGTGGAGTGCGGGGCGGTGCTGATCGACGCCGACCGCATCGCGCGCGAGGTCGTCGCTCCGGGCACGCCCGGCCTCGCGGCGGTCGTCGAGGCCTTCGGCCCGGACGTGCTGACCGCGGACGGGAGCCTGGACCGGCCCAGGCTGGGTTCCCTCGTCTTCGCCGACTCCGGGAAGCTGGCCGTCCTGAACTCGATCGTGCACCCCTTGGTGGGCGCCCGCTCCCGCGAACTGGAGGAGGCCGCCGCCGTGGACGCCGTCGTGGTCCACGACGTCCCGCTCCTCACGGAGAACGGCCTGGCCCCGCTCTACGACCTCGTGATCGTCGTGGACGCGAGCCCCGCGACCCAACTGGACCGGCTCCTGCGGCTGCGCGGGATGACCGAGGAGGACGCACGCGCGCGCATGGCCGCGCAGGCGACCCGTGAGAAGCGCCTGGAGATCGCGGACATCGTCATCGACAACGACGTACCGTTGGAGCGGCTCGAGCGGCGGGTGCGGGAGGTCTGGGCGGAGCTGGTCCGCAGGGCGCACACGCCCGGTCGGGCGCACCGGGAGCAGGGGTCCCAGGAATAGGGCTGCCCGGCCGGGGCGTTGAACCACCTCGGCCAGGGAAGGAAGTAGTCGTGCCCGAACGTACTCCGGAGACCCACGTCATCGACTACCGCGCCGCCGAGAAGCTGCTCGCCGCGCGGGACCCGCGGGGCGCGGTCAAACTGCTCGACCGGGTCATAGCCGCCCATCCAGAGAACACCTCGGCCCGGCTGCTGCGCGCCCGCGCCTTCTTCGCGGCCGCCCAGCTCCGGCCCGCGGAGCTGGAGTTCACCATCGTGCTCGAGCGTGAACCGGACAACGCGTACGCGCACTTCGCGCTCGCCCGCACCTACGAGCGGCAGGGTCGCCCCGACGAGGCCAGGCGCCACTTCCGGCTGGCCGCCGCGCTGGACCCGAACCCGGAGTACCTGCAACGGGCGCGGTTCGACACCTGACGCCCGCCCGCAGCCGGCCATCCTCCGCGCGGCCGGCGGCTAGCGCTGCCGGTCGTCCGGCGGCCAGTACGGCGGTACGTCCCGCCCCGGCTGGTAGTGCGGACCCTGCCTCAGGTGCCGGACGATCACCATGAAGTCGACGGCCATCACCAGCCACAGCACCCCGCAGGCCGCCGCCCAACCGGGCCGTCCGAGCAGCACGAAGATCACCGTGCCGAAGCTTGCCCAGACCAGTCCCCACACACTCAGCCAGAACCGCGCCCGCAGGGCACTGCGCGCGGTGGCGGGTTCACTGCCTGTACGCATCGCCGATCTCCACTCCTCCTTGCAACGTAACTCTCGCCCGGGCCGCACTCCAAAGCCGTGCCGGCCTCACTCGGACGGGTGAACCAAGCCGGGAGGGGAACGGCTGTGCGGAGGCGGGCCGTTGTTCGGGCATGGAGCTGAGAATGCGTGAGGGTCATCAGGGGACGGGACCGGGAGCGATCACGCCGGACGGCTGTGCGGTGGAGCTGTACGCGCGGCTGCCCGTGGGGAGCGAGCCGGACGTCATCGCCGCGGCCGTGCCCGCGGGCGCGCACATCCTGGAGCTGGGCTGCGGTGTGGGACGCGTGACCCGTCCGCTGCTGGAGCGCGGCTTTACCGTCACGGCGGTGGACGAGTCACCGGACATGCTGGAGCGGGTGCGCGGGGCACGGACCATATGCAGCCCCATCGAGAGCCTGGACGCGGGGGAGACCTTCGACGCCGTGGTGCTCGCGTCGTTCCTGGTGCACACGGGCGACCCCGAGGTTCGGCGAGGGCTGCTGCGCACCTGCGCACGGCACGTCGCGGAGGGCGGCTGCGTACTGATCCAGCGGGAGGGCGGCGACTACCACATCAATGTGCCGCGCGAGCGGATGGACCCGGCAGGTTTCACGGTGCGGATCCTGTCGGCCGAGCCGGTCGGGGACGGGGTGAACAGGGTGCGCGCGGAGTACGTGTTCCCGGACGCGACCTGGACCCAGACCTTCCGGTCCCGGCCGCTGTCCAAGGAGGAGTTCGAGGGGACGCTGGCGGAGGCGGGTCTGAGGGTGGACAGGTATCTGACCGAGGACGGGACGTGGGTGCGGGCGGTGCCGGAGGTGCGGAAGGAGTGCCCTTGACGGAGCCCGGACAGCGATGAGTTCCGGGGCGCGGACCGGTCTACCCCTGCGAAAGCACGACAGCCGCTCCTCATCGCCGCACACAGGGAGACCACATGTCCGAGCGCACCGCGCCCATCGCGCCCATCGCACCCACCGCGACCACCACATCCGTCCCGTCGTCCGTCACCGCCGAGACGCCCGCCTCCGGCCGCCGCGCAGCCCGTGTCGCGCTGCGGGTCGTGCAGGTGCTGCTCGGGCTGTTCTTCGTGTTCGCCAGTGCGCTGCCCAAGCTCATCGCGCATCCGACGGCGGTCGAGATCTTCGACGAGATGGGCTGGGGGAGCGCGGGCATGTACAGCATCGGGGTGCTGGAACTGGCCGGGGGCGTGGCGCTGCTGATCCCGGTGTTTCAGTCGGTGTCGGCGGTGGCGCTGAGCGCGCTGATGGTGGGGGCGTTCATCGTGCAGCTGACCGCCTTCGACGGGCAGAACGCGGCGACCCCGATCGTCCTGATCGTTCCGCTGGCGGTCATCGCCTGGGCCCGTCGGGACCACAACGCTCAGCTGCTGCGGCTGGTGCGACGGCAGGCGTGACGGGTGCGGCCGTCCGGACCGCGGCGCGCCCGGACCGGCTCACCGCGCGCCCGGACCGGCGTCACCGCCCCTTGGGACGGCTCTCCGGGCTGCCTCCGGAACCACCCGGACCGCCCAGGTCCCGCAGGCGTTCCAGCTCGCGGCGGTCGCGCTTGGTCGGGCGGCCGGTGCCGCGGTCGCGGATGCCGATCGGGGCGACGGCCTCGCGGGGCGGGGGCGGCGGGGAGTTGTCGACGTAGCACTGGACGGCGATGGGAGCGCCCACGCGCTTGCGGATCAGCCGCTTGACGACGACGATCCGCTCGCGGCCCTCGTGCCGCAGCCGCACCTCGTCGCCGACGCGCACCGAGTGGGCGGGCTTCACCCGCTCCCCGTTCACCCGGACATGCCCGCCCCGGCACGCGGTGGCCCCGACGGAGCGGGTCTTGACCAGCCGGACGGCCCAGATCCAGCTGTCGATCCGCACGTTCTCCCCGCTCGCCGGCCCGGCCGCCTCGGCGGCGGCGACGGCGGCGGCGGTCTTCGGATCCACGTCTCGGTCGTCCTGCGAAGCCATGTGTCCGACCTTAGCGGCCCGACCGCTCCGGCCCGGAGGTAATTACCGTGGAGCCATGGACAGCAACACCCTCGCCGCCCTCGACGAGCGGATCGCCTGCTGCCGGGCCTGCCCGCGGCTGGTCGCCTGGCGGGAGGAAGTGGCCCGCACCAAGCGGGCCGCGTTCGCCGACTGGACATACTGGGGCCGTCCGGTCCCGGGCTACGGACCGGCGGACGCCCGCCTGCTGATCGTCGGACTGGCCCCGGCGGCGCACGGCGGCAACCGCACCGGCCGCATGTTCACCGGCGACCGCTCCGGCGACGTGCTGTACGAGGCGTTGTACGAGCTGGGCCTGGCCTCCCAGCCCACCTCCACCTCCGCCGACGACGGCCTGGAGCTGTACGGGGTACGCGTCACCGCCCCCGTGCACTGCGCGCCCCCCGCCAACAAGCCCACCCCCGGCGAACGCGACACCTGCCGCCCCTGGCTGGTCCAGGAACTGACCCTGCTGCGCCCCACCCTCCGCGCCGCGGTCGTCCTGGGCGCCTTCGGCTGGCAGGCGGCCCTTCCGGCCTTCGCCGAAGCCGGCTGGCCGGTACCCCGCCCCCGCCCGCCCTTCGCCCACGGCACCCGGGTGTCCCTCGACGGCCTCGACCTCTTCGGTTGCTTCCACGTCAGCCAGCGCAACACCTTCACCGGCAAACTCACCCCCGGCATGCTCCGGGACGTCCTGCGGACGGCGGCCCGAGCGGCGGGGCTTCCGGTGGGATAGCGCCCGGCCACCCGGGGAAATGAGGCGACGAGGCCGCCGTACGCCCGTTACGGTGCCCCGATGGGCCTGTATCCGGAGATCGAACCGTACGACCGGGGCATGCTCGGCGTCGGCGACGGCAACCGCGTGTACTGGGAGGTCTGCGGCAACCCCCGCGGCAAGCCGGCGGTGATGCTGCACGGCGGGCCGGGCTCCGGGTGCACGCCGGGCCACCGGCGCTACTGCGACCCGGCCGCGTACCGGATCGTGCTGCTCGACCAGCGCGGCTGCGGTCGCTCCACGCCGCACGCGAGCGTGTACGGCACCGACATGAGCGTCAACACGACCGCGCACCTGATGGCCGACCTGGAGCTGCTGCGGCGGCACCTGGGCGTCGAGCGGTGGCTGGTATGGGGCGCTTCGTGGGGATCGGTGCTGGCGCTGCGTTACGCGCAGACACATCCCGGCGTGGTCTCCGAGCTGGTGCTGACGGGGATCGCGACCGGCTCCAACCCCGAGGTGACCCTGCTGACCCACGGCTTGGGAAGGGTCTTCCCCGAGGCCTTCGAGCGGTTCCTGGCCGAGCTGCCCGTGCCGGACCGCGCCGGAAACCTCGCCGCCGCCTTCAACCGGCAGATCGAGTCGCCCGACCCGGCGGTGCGCGAACGGGCCGCGCGCGCCTGGACCGACTGGGAGACGGCGACCATCCCCGCTCCGCCCCGCTCCGTCGAGCGCTACGAGGACCCCGCGTTCCGTATGGGCTTCGCCCGTACGGTCACGCACTACTTCGGCAACGACCACTTCCTCGGCGACGGCAACGACGAGGGCGTGGTGCTGGGCGACGCCCACAGGCTCTAGGGCATTCCCGGCACCCTCGTCCAAGGCAGCCTCGACTTCGGCAACCTCCTGGGCACCCCCTGGCGCCTCCACCGGGCCTGGCCGGAGAGCGAGTTGAGCGTCGTCGACGAGGCCGGTCACGACTCGGGAGCACCGGGTGTGGTGGAAGCCCTGGTGGCCGCGACGGACAAGTACGCCCGCCGCTAGTAGTACTTCGTTAGGTTGGTTTGATCTTGGGTGCCGAGTCCGGCAGGCTGCCCGTGTGGACTTGGGGGAGATCGAGCAACTCCGGGGTGAG